>NZ_PQLP01000032.1:0-35465 GCF_002918965.1 Acinetobacter sp. ACNIH3
CTAGACAAAATGACACCAAATGAGTTTTACTATGATCAGCTACCCCAACAAAACAAGGTGGCTTAACTAGAGCGGAATATCACTTATAAATACGCTTTTAGTTGTTCAAACAAGTGGGACCACCTCTCTAATAATAATAAGATAAGCCTACGGTTAGGTAGCTACACTCATAACAATAAGAGTTTTGCATTAACCGTTCTTCGAAATAAATATTTATATTCTTTTAAAAGAATGGAGAAAAAAAATGAATAAAATAGTTCTAACAGCATTAGCATCAGTTGTACTTGGCTTAGGATCAGCAAGTGTATATGCAGGTGGCCCAGATCGTGGCCCAGGTCCATCTAAACCGACTAAACCACATAAACCAGGCAAGCATGCTTGTAGTGATAAGTGTGATGGAAAAATTAATGTAGTTCTAGATGTCGCTCGACATTGCGACCTGGATATCGTAGATGAAACCTTAACACTGGCTCAAGCACAAAATGGTACTTGGACAGATACAGGAACATTTAATGTACGTACAAATGCACCATACAGACTGCAAATCTCAGCACCAAATACCTTAACTGGAGCGGGTGGCGCAGTACCGGTACAAGTGAGCACACGTCAAAATGGCGCTGCTGATGCGTACAATGGTGGTACTTTAGCTAGTACAGGCAATGCCGATCAGGCATTTAATGTAACTGCAACAGTTGCACAAAATGATTATAATAACGCTGATGCTGGTACTTACCGTGGTACTTATACAGTAGCGGTTCGATTCTAAAAATAAGAAAATCATTCTTATAAAATAGTTACACCGTTAGGAGATGTTTTAAACATCTCCTACTTTAATATAAAAAATTAATAATAATTATATTTAAATATTTGGAGTCAAAGGTGAATATAAAATTAATAGGGTTGCTAATTATGCTCCTCTACAGTGCTTCTTTGTCTGCAGGAATTAAATTTAATCCGATACAATTAAATATCCAAGATTTTAAAAGGCAGAAAAGTACTACGGTTAATATCGAAAGTACTGGTCTATCTAAATCTAAAATCTATGAAGTTAATGCATATAAATGGCAGCAGGATGAAAAAGGAGAAGATGTTCTTGTAGAAGATAGAACTTTATTATTTAATCCAAAAACTTTTGAACTTAAACCAGAAAGTAAGCAGATTGTGCGTATTGGCTTTAGTCAGCCGCCGGAAAACCTAGAAAAACAACAGTCTTGGAGAGTAGTTTTTAAGGAAGTAACACCAGTTGCAGAGGAGTCTGCGATTAACTTTTTATTTAATTTTTCTTTACCACTTTTTGCTGGAAAGGTAGTTCCTCCAAAGCTCAGTGTGGATCTACACAAAATTAATAATATAGCCTATCTCAATATTATTAATTCAGAAAATTCTTTTGCGAAAATTACTGAAGTTGTTGTACTCGATAATAAAAATAATGAATTACTTCGACAAGATTTAGCTTTGTATGTGTTAAGCGGTAATAAAATTAAATTTGAATTAGGTGAAATTAAAACTGGGAACATAGCCAAATTAAAAATTAAATTAGATGAGCAGGCAGGGTATTTAGAGTTTCCAGTAAAAGGGTGATAGTTCTATCTCAGAAAAATAAGAAATATAAAAGGATCATGCTATGAAAGCCACAAAACTTTTCCTAATGATTGCATGTGGTATAGGAGCGATAAATGCAAATGCAGAACTTAGTCAAGAATCAAATCAACTAAAAAGTCCAGAAGTACTTATCGTTAATATATGGATCAATGGTGTGGATTATCACACTGAAACTGTAACATTTTCTGAGAATGGGAAAAGATTTGTTGAATGTGAAGCTTTATCTGATATTGGAATACGGGTAGAAAAAATTTCACGACACCTGGCTAAGAAAGATTTTTGTTCATTAACACAGCCAGGAATTACAGTCGAGGATGATTATAGTCTTCAGGCGATTAAAATCTTCTTTCCTGCAGATTTTTTCGTAGGAACCGATTATGAGCTGGAAATAGAAGTTCCGGAAAAAGCAAACTTTGGTGGCTTTGTGAACTATAGTCTGTTTTATGGTAAGGATGAAGAAGATCAGGAGTTTAATACGTTCTCAGAGTTTGGAATCTTTAAAGATTATTGGTTGTTTAAAAATGCGTTTCTCTATCGGAATGAACCTGAGGAAACAGAACAAACGTTTTTGCGCGTAAACAGCACCTTAGATATTGATTTTCCGACAAAATTTTTAAAGCTGACTTTCGGTGATACGACCAGTCCTTATAACTTGCTAAATAATTCTTTTCGTTTTGGTGGTTTAAGCTTTGGAACCAATTATATTGATCGTCCTGATTTTGTGTATTGGAATATCCCAGCCTTAAATGGTAGCGCCAGCTTACCCTCTACGGTAGATCTTTTTATTAATGGTGTAAGACTTTACCGGGATTCAATCACCCCAGGTAATTACAATTTACCAGCTGGAGGAGTCGTCAATCAGGCAGGTGATGCTCAAATTGTGGTGGAAGATATACTTGGAAATCGTACTGTTCGGAGTTTTCCTGTTTATATTAATAGCCGGTTATTGAAGCCAAAGTTAAATGAATACAATATTTCGTTAGGAAAGCTGCGTTATAACTATGATCTTGTGGATGATGATTATCGTGATTTTTTTAGCAAACTCTATTTCCGCCGAGGGATCACTTCTTCTACAACCTTGGGTCTAGATTTACTTTATAGCGAAGATGTTAGCAATGTAGATGTGTTGTGGACCCAAGGTATCAGTAAGTATTTTCTTTTAGATACCGCCGTATCAGCAAGCAAGGCAGATCGTATAGATGAGCAAGGTTATGCTGCTGCAGTTGGCTTGAGTCGAAGTTCCCAATACTGGTCAGTTGGCTTAAATAGTCGATATTTTACGCAAGAGTATCAATATTTGAATACTGATTTATATGATTCCGAAATTGAGACTTCAAGTATTTTATATTTTAACTTTTCTAATCTTAAAATTATTGATGGTCTAAATTTTAATTTTATTTATCAATCTTATTATAATGAATTTGATGATTCACCTAGAGAAGACCGTAAGTTTTTTGATATTAGAGCGACAAAAGGTCTAACGAGAAACTTATATACGGATTTTGGCTATTATAAAGATTTTAGTGAGGACGGAGATCAGGGATTTCGTATCGCCTTTTATTATAACTGGGGCGAACGAGGGCGGATTTCTCTGGATCATGATACCGCAGATAATGAAACAAGTTTAAGTTATGCCCATCGAACCATGACCCAGAATGGCTTTGATTATGTCGTGGGTGTAAACCGAAGTGATGAAGAAATTAACTACAATGCTTATGGTTTATGGAAAACCAGCGTAGGTAACTTGCAATTATCTCATGATGAATATGAGGATCGCCGTAATTCACAAGTTACATTTGATGGCGCATTAGTTTGGATGGGGAATAAAGTTGCATTGACCAAATATGCCGATAACGCTTTTGCCTTGGTTAATGTGGACCAACATTCAGATATTGATATTTATCGCTCGGCAACACGTGTAGGAAGTACCAATAAACAAGGGTATATGTTTGTTCATAATCTTATTCCTTATATTCATTATGACATTTCTTTTGATCATAACCAGCTGGCAATGGATGAAACTTTTGAACACTCTTCTAAGAAACTGGTGGGCTTAGATCAACGCGGATATCGTCTGGATTTTCCGATTTATAAAACAAAACGGGTTGCTGTCAAACTTAAGGATGCACAGCAAAATTCGCTGGTTGCAGGGTCTGAAGTTCTTGTAGACGGGCTCAGTCAGGAAGCTTCTTTTGTTGATAGCCAGGGTATGGTCTATCTTTATTTATTTAAGGCAGGTGCATATAACCTGAAAATTAAAACTCAAGGCGGAAAGCAATGCCAGGCACAATTTAATCTGAATGAAATACAATTCCAGAATGCGGACAAACATGTTTTTGAAACGGTTTGCAAGTAGGAGAAAACTATAATGAAACAACTCTTGTTATTAATAGCAGTATCCACGATGAGCACCATGGCATCTGCTCAATATTGTTCAATTGATGGCTTTGCTAATGATGAGCTTCGTTTGCAAAGCTACCAGCGTAGCCAGGCAGCCACGTCTTTTAATATCAGCTGTGATACTGGTTATTCAATTTTATTTAATAGCCAAAATCTGGTTAGTACTGATGGTATGAGTTATGTATCTAATGGCGCCTATAAACTCCGCACTAAGTTAAATTTAAGAGGAGCAAGCGGTAATGCGTGGGGAGTACCACTCCAACAAAGCGCAGCCCAGCGACAGAAATTTATCGTATCTGTTCAACTGGTAGATAATCCTTTTAATGGTGTTCCAGCAGGTACTTATCGTGATCGGATTTCAGTCGATATTAATTTCTAAATTTGATTTAAATAATTCGGTAGCTAAGAATCGATAAAATGAACTGAAAATATTACAGGAAGCCAAACGGTGAAATTCCATCATGCAAAACAAAAATTAATGGAGATGGATTTAAAAGGTTGCGTAGTATTAAATCATCTTTCGCATTCTGGACGTGTGGCTGCTTTTTTCAAAATTATCAGCCGGCTTGGCAATGGTGTATTCTGGTACGTGATGATCATCACTACCTGGGCGCTACAAGGTTTATTATATAGCCTACAAATACTGTATTTAATTCTGGGAAGTACTGTTGGTACGGCAATCTACAAAGTATTAAAAACTAAAACTGTACGCCCCCGACCTTATCAGGTGCATCAGCTTATTCGTCTCGGTGACCATCCTCTAGACTATTACAGTTTTCCCTCAGGACATACCTTGCATGCCGTCATGGCAACGACGATGTTAGGTTATGCAGTTCCAGTTCTACTGATTTTAATGCTGCCTTTTACTGTGTTAGTCGCAGCCTCACGAATGATACTCGGTCTGCATTATCCGAGTGATGTAGCAATGGGGGCTGTCATCGGTATAACTGTGGCGGTAAGTTTTATATCTCTGGCACCGCTCTTGAACATTGTGTTATAAAAATATAGCTCTGGAACCGTTAAACACTCGCAGATTCTGCCAGATTTGCTAAAGTACCACATCGAAGCAAATGGCTGTTAGGAATAGATATGGGTTTACGTTGGACTGATACTCTTGATATCGCAATTGAACTGTATGAAGCACACCCGGACGTGGATCCGCAATGGATTCGTTTTACTGATTTGCATGCATGGGTTTGTGCACTTCCAGACTTTGAAGATAATCCTGAAAAATCAACTGAAGGTCTGCTTGAAGCCATTCAAATGGCATGGATTGACGAGGCGCGCTAGGACCTAATCTAAAAAAGCGATTTTTTTACAGAGTAAAAGCAGAAAATTGCGGATTATCTCGGTATAATGCGCCAAATTTTCATGTCAACCATTGACTAAAGGAGCCAATCATGGCTATTGAACGTACATTATCTATCGTTAAACCAGATGCAGTTGCTAAAAACGTAATCGGTGAAATCTTTGCTCGTTTCGAAAAAGCGGGTCTTAAAATTGTTGCTACTAAAATGAAGCACCTGACTCAAGCTGAAGCTGAAGGTTTCTACGCTGAGCACAAAGAACGTGGTTTCTTTGGTGACTTAGTTGCATTCATGACTTCTGGTCCAGTTGTTGTTTCAGTTCTTGAAGGTGAAAACGCAGTTCTTGCTCACCGTGAAATCCTTGGCGCGACTAACCCTAAAGAAGCTGCGCCTGGTACTATCCGTGCAGATTTCGCTGTAAGCATCGACGAAAATGCTGCTCACGGTTCTGACTCTGTAGCATCTGCTGATCGTGAAGTTAACTACTTCTTCGCTCAAACTGAGATTGCTCCACGTACTCGTTAATTCGCAGTATTCAAGCCAGATAAGTGTTATTATACTTATCTGGTTTTTTTATTCCCTGAATAATTCTTTGCTCAGATATTGAGCTTCTCCTTTCATCTTTAGACATGGTTTAGGTAATACACATGAGTACTGAAGCAGTCGCTGTATCAGCAGTTTCTGAGGCACAGCAACACACTCCATCCGCTCCAGCACAGCAAAAGGCTGTCGAGAAAGTGAACTTACTTGGCATGTCACGTCCGCAAATGGAAAAATTCTTCGAAGATATGGGTGAGAAGAAGTTTCGTGCCGGGCAGGTGATGAAGTGGATTCACCAATTTTTTGTGACTGATTTTGCTGAGATGACCAATATCTCAGGCAAGTTGCGTGAAAAGCTGGAAAAAATTTGTGAAATTAAAGCGCCAGAAGTGGTGCATAAAAATTATTCTAAAGACGGTACGCGTAAATGGGTGTTCCGTGTCGGTGATGGTGAAGGTTCACTGGTTGAAACTGTCCTCATTCCAGCAGAAGATAAAACTGGCTCACGTAAGACCTTGTGTATTTCTTCACAGGTGGGCTGTGCACTGGACTGTTCATTTTGTTCAACGGGTAAACAGGGTTTCCAGCGTGATTTAAGCCAGGCTGAAATTATCGGCCAGTTATGGATGGCAAACTATTCCTATATGGAAGATGTGCCTGTGGCAGAGCGTGAGCGTTCAGTGACCAATGTCGTCATGATGGGGATGGGCGAACCGTTATTGAATTACGATGCTGTACTCAATTCAATGCGTATCATGCTGGATGACTTTGCCTACGGTATGTCAAAACGCCGTGTGACACTATCAACATCAGGTGTGGTGCCTAAAATTGACCAATTGGCTCAAGATATTGATGTTGCTCTGGCGATTTCATTGCATGCACCTAATGATGAACTGCGTAATGAACTCGTGCCAATCAATAAAAAATATCCGCTTGAGCAACTTATTGCAGCATGTCAGCGCTATATCACTAAAGATGGCAATGAAAGCGCACGTAAACATGTGACCATTGAATATGTCATGCTGGACGGCGTGAATGACAAACCGGAACATGCCCAGCAGATGATTAAATTATTGAAGAATTTGCCAAGCAAAATTAACCTGATTCCATTTAATCCGTTCCCGCATGCGCCTTATGGCCGTTCAAGCCGTAACCGTATTATTTCTTTTCAAAAAACTTTGTCTGATGCAGGTTTTGTGTGTACGATTCGTCAGACACGTGGTGATGATATTGATGCTGCGTGTGGTCAATTAGTGGGACAAGTTGCTGATCGTACCCGTCGTGCGGAACAGTGGAAGAAGAAAATCGCGCAGTCCAATGAGATCATGCGCTCACAAGGATAACAAGAGGTCACCAATTGAGAAATCTGACATCTAAAATTGCTTTTATTTCAACAGTATGTGTTTCTATTGCTCTATCTGGCTGTCAAACGGCAGAAGTGGGTAAAAAGGATCCTAAAAAAGCGACCCAGGTGCGTACTCAATTGGCGGTTGAATATCTGAAGACTGGTGATCTGGATTCAGCGAAAAGAGCGCTAGATGAGGCGCTTAAAATTAATTCACGTGATGCTCAAGCCAATATGATGATGGGTGTTTTGTTACAGCAGGAAGGCAGTAAGCTGAACTTGGATCGTGCCGAAACTTATTTTAAGCGCGCGATTTCAGTCGAACCTAAAAATGCACAGGCACGTAACAATTATGGCACCTATTTGTATCAGCTTGAACGTTATAATGATGCAATTGAACAGTTTGCAATTGCAGGCGCGACACTGGGCTATGACCAGCGTTATCTTGCGCTTGAAAATATGGGACGGATCTACCTGAAGCAGGGCAATCTGGTGAATGCTGAAAAATCATTCAAACAGGCCCTGCAAGCCAATCGCGATTCTTACATTTCAATGTTAGAGTTGGCAGAGATTTTTTATCTGAATCAGCAGTTCCCGGCGGCGTCGAATATGTATCAACAATTTGTACGTTCAGTGGGACAGAAAAACCAGGGTGCTCGTGCGCTCTGGATCGGCATTCGTACTGCGCGTGCCGAGGGTGATCAAATGGGCATGCAAGTATTGGTCAATCAATTGCGCGCATTATTCCCTGAAAGCCCGGAATACCAACGTTATTTGCAATTACAGTACACTACTGAGGCCGTATGGAAGTAAATCCTAATTCACCATCGAATAATTCGAGCGTAGCGCCAAACGCGTTAGGAAATGTTCAACGTCCAGGTGAGTACTTGCGCCAGATTCGTATCAACCAGAAACTTGAGCTGGAAGATGTTGAAAGTGAACTGAATATTCCAGTCAAAACTTTGACTGCACTGGAACAGGATGATTATAAAGCTTTACCGGAAGCGACCTTTATCAAAGGTTATTATCGTACTTATGCGAAGTTCCTAGGCGTCGACGCATCGAATATCATTCAACGTTTTGATGAGATTTATGCCAATGATACCGGTCTGTTACCGAATCATGCCTTGAACAATTCCCCAATCAAGATTATGGGTAAATTACCAGGCTCTAATCGTGACCGTAACCGTAAATGGTTAAAACGCGGTTTAATCGCATTAGTGGCGTTAGCAGTTTTAGGTGCATTGGTAGCGATGATCCAAAACTGGTCAGGCAATAGTAGCGCTGAAGTGGAACCGGAAGTAATGACTCAGGCATCAGACGTTGAAATCATTAATATGGATTCCAATGCAACAGTATCTGGTGATCAGCTAAAACTTGAATTTAGCCGTCCTACTTCAGTCCATATTATTGACTCAACCGGTAAAGTGCTTGCTACTGGTCGTCAATCATCAACATTGGATTTAAATGGTGAAACTCCATTTCAGATCCGTCTTGATGATGCAACCGCTGTGGCCATGACCCTGAATAACGAAAATATTTCATTGTCACCATATACTGTAAACGGAAAAGCAGAATTCCGTTTATCACGTTAATGGCAAGAGAGTAGAAACAAATCATGATTGTGAATCCGATTCAACGCCGTCTAACCCGCAAGATTCGTGTTGGTTCTGTTTATGTCGGTGGTGATGCGCCTATCAGCATCCAGAGTATGACCAATACCGAAACCTGTGATGTAGCTGCAACGGTCGCACAGATCCAGCGTTGTGTCGATGCGGGTGCTGATATCATGCGTGTTTCTGTACCAAGTATGGAAGCAGCGGCAGCGTTTGGGGAAATCCGTAAACAGGTGAGTGTGCCATTGGTTGCAGACATTCACTTCGACTACAAAATTGCCCTAGCAGTAGCTGACTTGGGCGCAGACTGTCTGCGTATTAACCCAGGTAACATCGGTTCAGAAGCCAAGATTCGTGAAGTCGTGGCAGCTGCGCGTCATAACGATATCTCGATGCGTATTGGTGTCAATGCTGGTTCATTAGAAAAAGACATCCAGAAAAAATATGGCGAGCCGACAGGCGAGGCACTGCTTGAATCGGCGATGCGTCATATCGATATTTTAGACCGTTTAGATTTCCATGAATTTAAAATATCGGTAAAAGCATCGAATGTGTTCCTGACCATGGATGCTTATCGTCTGCTGTCTAAACAGATTGATAACCCGCTGCACTTGGGTGTGACTGAGGCGGGCATTTACCGTACAGGTTCGGTGAAGTCTGCAATCGCCCTTGGTGGTCTGTTGATGGAAGGTATTGGTGACACCATGCGTATTTCATTGGCAGCAGCACCTGAAGAAGAAGTGAAGATCGGTTTCGATATTTTAAAATCGCTGGGTTTACGTTCTAACGGGATTAACTTCATTGCCTGCCCGAGCTGTTCACGTCAGGAATTTAATGTAATTAAAGTGATGCAATCGCTTGAAGAACGTTTGGAAGATATTCGTACACCAATGGATGTATCGGTGATTGGCTGTAAAGTAAATGGTCCGGGTGAAGCTAAGGAAGCCGACATTGGTGTAGTAGGTGCAAGTCCACGTTCACTGGTGTATCGTAATGGTGAAAAGAGCCATTTAATCGATACCAATCAACTGGTTGATGAAATCGAAGCTATGGTTCGTCAACGTGTTGATGAGCTTGAAAAAGCTAAATCTAAAGAAATTATTCGTACAAGTTTTCCTGAGTAGATCATGAGTTCAATCGTCGCAATCAAAGGTTTTAATGACATTCTCCCAACGCAAACCCCAGCTTGGAGACGTCTTGAACAGCATTTATCGGGTCTGATGGATGCCTATGGCTATCAACAAATTCGTTTACCAATCGTTGAACAGACCAATCTGTTCAAACGTTCAATCGGTGATGCAACGGATATCGTTGAAAAAGAAATGTACACTTTTCTGGACAAAGGTAATCCACCGGAGTCTTTGACGCTGCGTCCTGAGGGTACAGCAGGTTGCGTACGTGCCATGCTTGAGCATAACCTGCTGCGTGGTGCGACCCCGAAAGTGTGGTATGTCGGACCTATGTTCCGTTATGAAAAACCACAAAAAGGCCGTTACCGTCAGTTCCACCAGTTTGGTGTGGAAACTTTTGGTGTAGCAACGCCAGATCAAGATGCTGAATTGATTTTAATGACAGCGCGTTTATGGAAACGTATGGGTGTTGCCGATAAAGTCCAGCTTGAACTCAACACTTTGGGTGAGTCGGATGAACGTGCGGCATACCGCGCGGCATTGGTTGAATTCTTGGAAGCGCATAAAACCGATCTGGATGAAGATTCTCAGCGTCGTTTAACCACGAATCCATTACGTATCCTGGATTCTAAAGATGCCAAAACGCAGTCTATTTTAGAAAATGCACCTAAACTGCATGATTTTATGGGTGAAGAAACACTGGCGCACTTTAACCAGTTACAGCAATACCTGACTGATGCAGGCGTCAGCTTTGTCATCAACCAGAAACTGGTACGTGGTCTGGATTATTACAACAAAACCGTATTTGAATGGACCACAACGCATTTAGGTTCACAAGGTACAGTCTGTGCCGGCGGTCGTTATGATGGTCTGGTGGGTCAGTTAAAAGGTAAGGCAGACCAGTCTGTACCTGCGGTTGGTTTTGCGATGGGGATGGAGCGCTTACTGCTTTTACTGGAGCAAGTTGAAGACAACACACCTGTACGTGATTGTGAAGTATTTCTGGTGGCAGACCCTGCTTCTCAAGGTCAGGCACTGGTCTTGGCTGAACAGATCCGTGACCAGTTAGAAGCTGCCGGGAGTAGCATTCGCCTGAAAGTTGGCTCACAAGGTTCAATGAAATCGCAAATGAAAAAGGCAGACCAGTCTGGTGCGATCTATGCCGTGATTATGGGTGAACGTGAACTGGAAGCACAGACTTTTACCGTAAAAGAGCTGGCAACGGCAGAGCAATCAGATGTGCCATTTACTGATTTTGTGGCATTCTTCACAACTAAAATTTCTTCAAAATAATCGATAAGACATTAGGAAAGGGGTAATCACATGAGCGCAATTGGTGGTGATGAACAACTTGAAAGTTTGAAATCCTTCACAAAGAAGTATGGCTCTTCAATCATTACCGGAATTCTGGTTGCGCTGATTGCCTTTTTTGGATGGGAATATTGGCAGAAGAAGAACCTGGCGGAGTCGCAGAAGCAAACGGCCAAGGTACAGCAGTTAATGGATGATGCACGGTCTACTCAGGGCGATGCGTTTGCTAAACTGTCTGATACTGCGGACAAGATTGTCAAGGAAGCACCTGACTCAGCGCAGGCGATTCAGACTCAGCTAGTAATGGCAAAACTGGCTTATGACAAAGAAGATTATGCAGCAGCTGAACGTGTACTGAAGAAAGTTGAAAACTCCAAGGTGGATGATGCAGGTCTGGTGCAAGTAGTTAAACTTCGTCTGGCATATGCCCAGCTGGCACAGAAAAAATATGATGCAGCACTGAAAACTTTAGAAGCGGTGAATGAGCCTGCTTTTAAAGCAACTGCAGATGAAGCACGTGGAGATATCTATGTTGCTAAAAATGATATTGAAAATGCCAAGAAAGTGTATCAAAGTGCATGGGATACTTTGGTAGAACGCAAAGAAGAACGTCAGATTTTACAAATTAAACTAGAAAGTGTTGGCGTATTGGTCGATGATCCTGAAATTGAACGCCCGATTATAGATACACAAGTGGAAGAAACTGAATGAATAGAAAATACAAACTCACCTGTGCCTTAACCGTGTTAACCCTTGCTTTGGTAGGTTGTGCGGGAAAAACCATTAAAGTGGAAGAAGCCAAGCCAAATCCACTTCCTAAACTTGCACAGGCAAAATCACTGGTTCCTGTATTTTCTAGCAGTGTTTCTTCTACGGATGAAGCAGATCCATTACGTTTACGCCTCGATGCAGACAACGGTGTGATTTTTGCCATTAATCCAAATGGGGAAATTTCTGCTTATCAGGGCAAGCAACGTCTTTGGCAGAAAAAAGTGTCTAAAGCCGGCTTAAGCGCGGGTGTGGAGGCGGCTTCTGGTCTGGTGATTGCAGGCAATACCAAAGGTCAGCTGTTTGCTTTAGATCAGCAGACGGGTGAACAGCGTTGGGCTGCCCAATTGTCGGGTGCCATTATTGCGCCCTCTTTAGTGCACGCAGACCGTGTGATTACCGTAGCGAATGACGGTATGGTCTTCGCTCATGAAGTCAGTACTGGTAAACAGGTGTGGACTTATAAGCTACCTAATGTACAATTCAGCCTGCGTGGTATGGCGGCACCAGTCGCACTTGACCCACGTCATGTACTGATTGCTTCAGCAAACGGCTATATTTATGCTCTGGATGCTGTTACTGGCGTGCCAAAAATGCAGCGCCGTGTAGCGGTATCTGATGGTCGCTCCGATATTCAACGTCTGAATGATATTGATGGTGAGCCGGTCGTTGCTGGTCAGTTTGTAGTAACAACCAGCTATCAAGGTCAGGTGACTGTGCTTGATCTGGCTTCACAACAGGTGATCTGGAGTGAAGATGCCAGCAGTATCCAGCGTCCAGAAGTTGTAGGTAATGGTGTCTTTGTAGCCCAGACTGATGGTAAAATCACCGCCTATGAAATTACGTCTGGCCAGAAACTCTGGGAAAATGACCAGCTGTTAAACCGTCAGCTGAGCAACCCGGTCATGCTGGGTACAGACCTTGTAGTCGGTGACCTGGACGGTGTATTACACCTGATTGATCCGTCTACTGGACAGATTGTTGGTCGTTCCAAGACTTCTGGTGAAGTTCGCACACTGCGTGTGATCGACAACCAGCTCTATGTGTCGACACGCAAGGGTGCTTACAGTATCTGGCAGAATCGTTAATTTTTCTGTGGCTTATGCTAAAATAAGCCAACCGTATTTTTTACGCGGGGTGATTGAATGTTCAATGCCCCGTGTTTTTATTTATTTTAGGCTTTAATCCTATTCCCATTTTCTTCCAGAACTTTCTGATGTTCAGGCCATTTTTAGACAGCCTGATATTGAATAAAGGTTAATCTATGAAACCCGTAATTGCGCTCATTGGTCGTCCGAACGTCGGAAAATCAACTCTGTTCAACCAGATAACCAAGAGCCGTGACGCATTGGTGGCAGACTTTGCAGGTCTGACACGCGACCGTAAGTATGGTGATGCTGTCTATCAAAATAAATCCTTCATTGTCGTTGATACTGGCGGTATCGGTGAGAACGAAGGTGGGATCGACTCTTACATGGCAGAGCAGTCTAAAACTGCAATCCATGAAGCAGATATGATTATCTTTGTGGTCGATGCACGTGCCGGATTGTTGGCATCTGATGAACAGATTGCCCGTGAGCTGCGTACTTTGGGTAAAAAAGTCTTCCTCGTTGCGAACAAGGTAGATGGAGTACACGCAGAAGCTGCTTTAGTTGAGTTCTATAAACTTGGCATGGGCGAGCCGATGCAAGTGGCGGCGAGTCATGGTCGTGGTGTACAGCAGATGCTTGAAGAAGTACTTGCAGATGTGCCTGAAGATGAGTCTGAAGCTGAACACGATAAAAATACCGGTTTGCGTCTCGCGATTATTGGTCGTCCGAACGTTGGTAAATCAACCTTGGTCAACCGTTTACTGGGTGAAGAGCGTGTGGTTGCATTTGACCAGCCTGGTACAACACGTGACTCGATTTACATTCCATTTGAACGTGATGGCCGTAAATACACTTTGATCGATACCGCAGGTGTACGTCGTAAAGGTAAAGTCGATGAGATGATTGAGAAATTCTCAATCGTGAAAACTTTGCAGGCGATGAAAGATGCGCATGTGGTTGTCGTAGTTGTTGATGCACGTGAAGGAATTGTAGAGCAGGACTTGCACTTGATCGGTTATGCGATTGAAGCAGGTCGTGCCATGGTGATTGCGATCAATAAATGGGACAACATGTCTGAATATGATCGTAAGCAGTGCAAGCTGGATGTGGAACGTCGTTTTGACTTCATTCCATGGGCGAAGATTCACTTGATCTCTGCATTACATGGTACCGGTGTCGGTGAGCTTTATCCTTCGATCCACCGTGCCTATGATTCTTCACACCTGAAAGTCTCTCCTGCAAAAATCACCCAGATTCTGCAAGATGCGACTGAAGCTCACCAGCCGCCAACTGTTCAAGGCCGTCGTATCAAAATGCGTTATGCGCACATTGGCGGTCAGAATCCACCGACCATTGTCATTCATGGTAACAAGGTCGATAAAACTCCTGCGGATTACCGTCGTTACCTGGAAAATGTGTTCCGCAAAGTTTATAAACTTGAAGGTACACCAGTAAGAATTGAATTTAAAACTTCTGAAAACCCGTTCGAAGGTCGTAAGTCGCAAATTGATGAACGTACTGCAGCACGTAAGCGTCGTTATGTTCAGAAATTCAAGAAAGCTGAGAAGAAATTCAAACGCGGTTAATCTGTATTTGAATAAAGTAAAAAGCCTGCAATAGCAGGCTTTTTTGTGCTTTCACCATAGAGGTCTGAACTGTTTTATAATTCACTTGAGCAATAAAGGATCCTGTAATGCGTCAGATTCGAATTGATTTACATAAACTGCCGGTTCAAGCCACATCTGATGGGCTAACGCGTAAAGCGTATCTCCAGCAACGCAAACAACACATCGTTCAATTGCGAAATCAGTATTTATCCAGTGCTTTGAATTTCTCAATTTGCGATCATGATCTTGCACGTGCAGAGTATGGCAAACCCTATCTCAAAGACCACTCAAATATTGCCTTTAACCATAGCCATAGCCAGAATTTTTATGCACTTGCCATGAGCCAAACAGTCAAAGAAATTGGGGTGGATGTTGAAGAATTAAGCCGTAAAGTTCGTTTTGATGCATTGGCACAGCATGCCTTTCACCCTGAAGAATACGCGATCTGGCAACAGCTAGACTGTGATCCTGAATACTGGTTTAAGGTCTGGACCACCAAAGAAGCAGTATTAAAAGCACATGGTATGGGTATTCGTATGAACTTAAGTGAGCTCAATACTAAAGTACATCCACAGCAGCAGGGTGGCCTGTGTCAGCATGCGCAGCTTGGGGTCTTTGCATTTCACAACTATGTATTTGGTGATTGTGTGCTCAGCGTGGCATGGCAGGCTGAGCAGTCCTGTCGTGGCTTTAGTTTTCCACAGATTCAGATTTACCAGTATCCGGCAGCATAAACAGGGGGATATAAGAATCAGGGTTTTCGGGCAATTAGCAAATTACTCATGCGGTTCACAAACTGCGGACTGAAACGTGACAAATGGTATAAGAACTGGCTTTTAAAGCCGACTGGCTGATGGGTAGGAACCAGTAAATTGTCCTTGCGCTGTACCAGTTTTAAAATATCCTGAGCGACATCTTCTGCACTCAAATGTACGCCCATTTTCTTGATGCTTTCTGCCTGCATATCCTGAACCATTGCAGTGCGCACAAAAAGTGGCATCACATCCATGACCCGGATGCCATGCTTGTGCCATTCAATATCCAGGCTTTCTGTCAGGCCTCGTACGGCAAATTTACTGGTCGCATAAGAAGCGAGATCAGCCTGACCATAGATCGCGGAAGCAGAGGAAAGGTTAATGACCCGGGCAAAAGCAGCACGCTCCAGAAAGGGAAAGGCCGCATGACAGCCATTGATCACACCCTTGATATTAATATCGACCGTATGATGGTGTGCTTCAATGGGGGTCTTTTCAAAATTTCCTGAATAGAGAATGCCGGCATTATTCACCAGAATATTGATCTTGCCTGCCCAGGCTTCAAAATCTTCTAAGGCGGTTTGCCAGGATGCATAACTGGCGACATCCAGATAACCTGCATGCGCATTCGGGCCTAACTGTTCAGCCAGTTGTTCGGCAAGGCTAATATTCAGATCGTAAATACCGACCTTGTAATCCTCGTGGCAAAATAGGCTGGCAACAGCAGCACCGATTCCTTGTGCTGCACCGCTAATAAAGATACTGTGCATTGAGCTCACCTCCATGTTGATTGTTTTTAGAGCATAGCAAACATTGAGCAAAAGATATTTTCTTGTCCGATAAAATAAAGAGGTTTTAAGGTGGAACAATTACTGAGCATCATGCGAGAACTACGTGAAAAATGTCCGTGGGATCAACAGCAGACACCTGAATCATTAACGCGTTATGCGATTGAAGAGGCGTATGAAGTTGAAGCGGCTGTTCGTTCCGGTAAGGCTGAAGATGTACGTGATGAGCTGGGTGACCTGTTATTACAAGTGGTTTTTCAGTCGCAGATGTACAGTGAGCAAGGTGCTTTTAATTTCCAGGATGTAGTACAGGCGATTAGCGATAAATTAATCCGCCGTCATCCGCATGTATTTCAGGCTGAACAGTTTTCCAAACTCAGCCCTGAAGATGTGGCTGTATTGTGGAAAAAGATTAAGGCACAAGAAAAACAGGATAAGCCCCGTTCCCGTCTGGATGACGTGAAACATGCACCGTCACTCGTACAGGCAGATGAAATCCAGAAAAATGTGGCAAAAATTGGTTTTGATTTTCCTGATGTGGATGGTGCATTCGGTAAGCTTGAAGAAGAGTTAGGTGAATTTAAAGAGGCAATGGTAGGACAGAAATCCGACGAAATTCTGGAAGAATTTGGTGATTGCTTATTCTCTCTGGTTAATGTTGGTCGTAAACTTGGAATTTCGAGTGAGATGGCACTATTAGGTACCATCCATAAATTCCGTACTCGATTTGCCTTAATGGAACATCAGGCAGTACAACAGAATCTGAATATAGAAGACCTGTCACTGACTGAATTGGATCAGTTGTGGGAACAGGCGAAACAAGAATTAAAACAACGGGCCACGCATGAAAATAATAAAAAATCGGTCAATCAGCAGAGAACTGATTAGTATCATCCTTACAATTTTATCTGTACTGTACAGTTCGTTTGCAGCTGCTGCTCAAAATGAAAGTTATGCTGACTGGAAGGCTAAACAGCAACAATATGATGCACGGCTGAAACAACAGCAGAATCGGCCATCCCAAAATCATAGCAATCACTATCTGGCGAAGCCGGAGCTTGCAGCTGTTTCCAGTGCAGACAGGATCCGGCTGAATTCCGCTACGGTCGAGCAGTTGCAGCAGCTGCATGGCATTGGTCAGAAGAAAGCAGAAGCAATTATTGAATATCGCAACACGCATGGCAAGTTTAAACGTGTTGAAGATATTCAGTTGGTCAAGGGGATTGGTCCTGCACTATTTGCTAAAAATCAAGCTCGACTGGCGCTGTAAATCATCTAAATTTAAAGTGAATCCTCTATCATTGCTGGATACAGGATTGACATAATCAAATTGCCCTTTAGCCGTGTAAGCGATATGATTAGCGTCATCTTAGAATTTTACGTTCAGACGTAGGAGACAGCGTCTTTTGCAAACTTTGCGCGCGTCAAAATGTGGTTTATCAACCGCTCAATTACCTTCTTATATCCTCGATGTGATTGATGCCTTAAATAAGGCCGGCTATGAAGCTTATATTGTTGGTGGTGGTGTACGAGATCTGATGCTGGGCTTGAATCCCAAGGATTTCGATGCTGTCACTAACGCAACTCCCGCTCAGGTCAAAGAAGTATTCGGGCGACGTTGTCGTATTATCGGGCGTCGTTTTGAGCTGGCTCATGTCTATTCTGGTCGCGAACTGGTAGAAGTCGCGACTTTCCGGGCACCGCCGAAAAAGGCCGTCACTTCGGCGCAGGGCATGATTCTGCGTGACAATAACTGGGGAACTATCGAGCAGGACTTTGCTCGCCGTGATTTCTCGATTAATGCAATGTATTACCAGCCACGTAAAGGTATTGTGCTGGATTTCTGCAATGCAGTAGATGATATTAAACATAAAACACTGCGCCTGCTGGGTGATCCAACACTCCGCTTTGAAGAAGATCCAGTCCGTATGCTGCGTACGTTGCGTTTTGCAGCAAAATTAAATTTCAATATTGATGAAGCGATTCTGGATATTTTTACACCAGAAATGACCCAGCTGCTTCGTGATGTATCTCCGCATCGTCTTTATGATGAGTCACAGAAGCTGTTCACCATGGGGCATCTCAACCGCGTCTTACCAATGCTGATTGATTTCGGGATCTGGCGTCAGCTGTTTGCAGAGATCAAGCCTGAAATCACACCGTTTATTGAACGTGCTGCGACCAATACCGATCAGCGTATTTCGATTGGCAAGACGATTAATCCCGCGTTCTTCTATGCTGTATTGTTATGGAAGCCATTCCTGGAACGTTGTGATTTCTACTTGAGTAAAGGCATTATTCCAGCTGAAGCACGTGCTCAAGCAGGCCTGGATGTGCTGAAGCGTCAAGCAACCCGTACCATCATTCCACGTTTTGCGGAAACCTTTATCCGTGAAGTCTGGGAAATGCAGACCCGCCTGTTGAATCCAAAACCGCAGCAGATTGAAGCGCTGTCTGGTCATGCGCGTTTTCGTGCCGGCTTTGACTTCCTGTTACTTCGCGAAAAATCAGGTGATGAAACGGCACAGGGCATGGGGAGCTGGTGGGATGCTTATCAGCAAATGGGCGGTGACGAAAAAGAACGTGCCATTGCACAGTATAACCGTCAGCGTGCCAAGAGCCGTCGTAAAGCGACTCAGGAAGAGCATCTGGAACAGCGTCTTGCTGTTCAGGAAACCACTGAGATTGAGCCATTAGTCAATGAGCCGGAACCACGTAACCGTCGTACCCGCAAACCTAAGCCAGCAGCAGAGAAACCAGTTTCTCATGCAGCAGCGAGTGCAAGCGGTGAGATTGGTCCGGATCATCCAATTATGAAACGTAAGCGTGTACAGCGTGATTTAAGCCAAGTTGTTTTTGGACCGACACAATGACCATTACTTATATTGGCTTAGGCAGTAATCTTGGTGATTCGCGCCAGATTATGGCTGAGGCGGTACAGAAACTGGCAAGCTTGGGAACAGTGAAAATATCCCATTTGTATCAAAGTCCACCGATGGGTCCACAGGATCAGCCAAATTATCATAATGCTGTGGTGCAGTTGATTACCGATCTGGCACCACTCGATTTACTGGATCGTCTACAGGCATTGGAACAGGAAGCGGGTCGGGTACGTTTACGCCACTGGGGTGAACGTACCCTGGATCTGGACCTGCTTATTTACGGTGATGAACGTATTCAGAATGAGCGTTTGACTGTGCCGCATGTCGGTGTAATGGAACGTGATTTTGTATTATTGCCGTTGTTGGATATTGATACTGAATTACAGCTGAATGGACAATCATTAAAAGACCTGGACATCGTAAAACAATCGACCTTGACGGTCCTTGATCGCACGAATTGGGCAAATATTTAATTTTTATTTATTGGTATGTTCGCGAGAACTTCAATAAGAGAGGAACACCTTCATGATCAGTCTGAGCGACTTAAGACGATTCAAGGCGGACGGCCGTAAATTCTCCTGCCTGACCTGCTACGATGCCAGCATGGCCAAAGCCATGGAAATTGCCGAAGTAGATACGATTCTGATCGGGGATTCCCTGGGTATGACCATTCAGGGGCATGATTCTACTTTGCCAGTGACTGTAGCAGATATGGCATATCACACCGCTGCAGTGCGCCGTGCGAATCAGCATGCCTTTATCCTGACTGATCTGCCATTTATGAGTTATGCAACATTGAATGATGCCTTGCAAAGTGCCCGTACCGTGATGCAGGCGGGTGCTCAGATGGTCAAGCTGGAAGGTGGAGCATGGCTGGCTGAAACCGTACAGGTCATGACGCGTAACGGTATTCCAGTTTGTGTACACCTAGGTTTGACACCACAATCAGTGAATGTATTTGGTGGTTATAAATTACAGGCACGTAACCGTGCAGCGGCAGATCAGCTGCTTGCTGACTGTAAGGCTGTGGTTGAAGCCGGTGCTGCCTTGTTATTGCTTGAATGTGTGCCTGCACAACTTGGCAAAGAAGTGGCTGAGTTATTCCCGGAGATTCCAGTGATTGGTATTGGTGCGGGTGTAGATACGGATGGTCAGGTGCTTGTAGTGCAAGACATGCTGGGCCTGAACTTTGGTCATACGGCTAAATTTGTACGTAACTTTATGAAAGAACAATCAGGTGCCAATGCAATCCTGGATGCATTCAAGGCCTATCATGCTGCTGTACTAGACAGCTCATTCCCTGCACCTGAACATACATTCCAAGTTGAGTTATAACATGAAAACAGAAACTACCATCCAGGGTTTGGCGGCCTCATTAAATCCGGCTCGTTCAGCACGTAAAATTATTGGCTTCGTACCCACCATGGGGAATCTGCATCAAGGTCACTTAAATCTGGTACGTGAAGCCCGCAAGTTATGTGATGTAGTCGTGGTCAGCATCTTCGTGAATCCGATTCAGTTTGGGCCAAACGAAGATTTTGATAATTATCCACGTACCTTGGAACAGGATCAGCAGTTATTGGCTGAAGTAGGCTGTGACATCGTCTTTGCTCCAAGTGTGGAACAGATGTATGGCAACAAGCCGCGTCTGACCAATATCAGTGTTTCGGATATCACTAACGACCTGTGTGGTTTACAGCGTCCGGGGCATTTCGATGGCGTAGCAGTTGTCGTGACAAAATTGTTTAACATGGTTCAGCCAAACTATGCTTTCTTTGGTGAAAAAGATTATCAGCAACTGGCAGTGATTCGCCAGTTTGTGCAAGACCTGAATATTCCACTGGAAGTGATTGGGGTGCCGATAGCGCGCGCTGAAGATGGTTTGGCACTGAGTTCACGGAACGGTTATCTGACCGAGCAAGAACGCCAGACTGCACCAGTGATCTACCGCAGCTTAAAAGCAGCGGAACAGCAGCTGCATGAAGGTATAGTGTTAGATATTGTGTTGACTGGTATTCGCCAGACCCTCACTGAGGCTGGTTTTGTGGTAGATTATATTGAGGCACGTACGCCAGAATTGCAAAAGATTGATGAATTTAATCAGGATCTTGTGTTATTCATTGCGGCGAAATTAGGTAAAACACGTTTGATCGACAATCTGCAGGTAAAATATTCTGCACGTCATTAATAGGGTAGCAGGGCATGAAGCGCATCTTAATTGTGACAGGCCAATCTGGTTCAGGTAAGTCATCTGCCTTGCAGGTACTGGAAGACCTGGGTTACTACTGTATTGATAACCTGCCGCTGGCACTGCTTCCTGAAATTGTCGCGAAACTGGATCAGGAAAATAACCTGGAACAGTTGGCATTAGGGGTGGATGTTCGTAGTACGCGGGCGGATCTGCAAGAATTTGATCATGTGTTTGAACAGCTGCAACAGCATGGCACAGTCGATGTTATTTATCTGACTACGCAGGATCAGGAGCTGATTGCACGTTTTAGTGCTTCACGCCGTCCACATCCGCTGGCTGTACGTTTTAAAAGTCTGAATGAATGCATTCAGGAAGAAAAGTTACTTTTGCTTCCTATCCAGTTGCGCTCAACGGTACATATCGATACTTCTGACAAAAGTGTACATGACCTGAAGCATACCCTGCTGCATAAGCTCGGTCAGACTGATAACCTAATTCTGATTTTACAGTCCTTTGGTTATAAGCATGGTATTCCATTGGATGCTGATTATGTCTTTGATGTGCGTCATCTGCCTAACCCGCACTGGGATCTGGAACTACGTAAATTTTCCGGACTGGATCAGCCTGTACAGACTTTCCTAGAAAAGAGTGAGCAGGTAGAAGACATGTTCCAGGACATTCACCACTTTTTGGAAAAATGGCTACCGGCTTTTGCTGAAGGGCACCGTCACTACATCACAGTTTCTGTAGGTTGTACCGGTGGTCAGCATCGTTCTGTTTATATTGTGGATAGACTAAAAAAAGCGCTTGAGGCAAAATGGTCTGTTCAAGTCCTCCACCGAGAAATGAAGCACTGGTCATGATTGATACGACGGTTGACGTAATTAACAAATTGGGTTTACATGCGCGGGCATCGGGTAAGCTCATTGAAGTCACCACCAAATTTCGTTCCAATATTCAGATTGGAAAGGGTGACAAGCTCGTCGATGCAAAAAATATCATGTCCTTGCTCATGCTAGGAGCGGGCAAAGGCACAACATTACGCTTGGTACTTGAAGGAGCAGATGAAGAAAAAGCTTTATCTGAAATTCAGGCACTGTTTGCGGCAAAATTTTATGAGGCAGATTAATCGTGGCACGTCGACCGAGCAGTTTAACTGAAGAAGATTTCGAATCTTTAGAGGGACGCGCAAGTAAAACCGAACAGAAAAAAGCAGTCCAGCGTATGGCTGCTTTAGGCGCACAGTTGGCAGAACTGAGTGCGAAACAAATCAAGAACCTTCCTGTTGAAGAGCGTTTGATTGAAGCCTTGCTAGATGTTCAGCAAATTAGTTCACATGAAGCACGTCGTCGCCAATTCTCACGTATTGGCAAATTACTACGTAACGAAAATGAAACCGTGATTCTGTCCTACCTGACCCCTAAACAGGGTTTGAAAAAGACAGCGCAATTACAGCGTTGGGTTGACCGTATTGTCAAAGATGGTGATCCGGCGATTAACGAATTTACCAAAACCTATAATGCAACAGAACGTCATACCTTACGTCAGCATTATTTGCGTGTACATCGTGATCTAAAAAATCAGGCACCTGAAGAAGAGGTTACAGCATCAAAGCTAAAACTGTTCAACTATGTACAGCAAGTAGCATTGATTTCAGATAATTGATTTCGTGTCGATAGAGAAGGCGATCCTAGAAGGTCGCTTTTTTTTATATCCGTATTTTACCAAACAGAAAGTTATATAAGATTCATGAACTGGAATTATGAGCTCAAGCATAATTTTTAAAGAAACAATTTATAAGAATTGTAGTGGCTGCTTACAATTAACAGTAAGGAAATCTCAGTCATTAACAAAAAAATTGGTACTTTATGCCAGTTTTATTGTGCTTAATTAACAAAAATTAGACATATCAAAGAATTAACTAAATTACATGGTTAGTTAGAAGATTAATCATTTGAGCATTATGAAGCAAAAAATAGGATATTTACTCGTAAAAGATTGGTTGGTGAAGAAATTCTTAACAATATTAATCTAAATAATTTATTTTGGTGCTATTATTTTAAATTAAATTAATTATCTATAGGCTTGGCACTAGTATTTAGTTTAGGTGCATGTTACAAGTGGTGGTGAAAAAATAGACATTTCAGTGACATTATCAGGGTTGTTTATAGGTTTACAAATAACGGTTAATGTCAAATTTGTTTTACATTTTTTAAAGAAAAAATGAACGTATACGTAGTTAAATGTAATGAAATCAATTAATCTAGATGTTAGGAAATGTTGTTGAGACTGTTTAGATTCTTTGTTATTGATTGTATAAAATTGGTCGAATAAATAAACATAACCATGAGAGGCAGAGATGAAGCTTAACCTTCTGGAGATAGGTCAAAATACTGAACAGCTAAGCTCATGCCGCCTGTCTCTTATTTTGGGCGTAAATACTTCCAATAACCTAATTAATACATTTGCTCGAGTCGCACGTCGGCTACTTAAGACTGAAAAATGTTTACTGGGTTTTCATAAAGAACCTTATATCTGGTATTCCACTGCTTCAGAATTTTGGGGGTTTGAAACGCCGCCCGAATTAAATCTGCTCAATTATCTTAAAAATGATGACTGTCTGGATCATACGCATCCTGCCTATACAGAAATGTCAGAATATATTCGTAGTCTTGGTGTAGAGCATAAGCGCCTGATCTCCTTTAATCTGAAAGCCAGTGATACCCACTCAATTGGTCATGTGGTATTTTTTGATCAGAAAGAAGAGGGCTTTGATCAGGAAGATATTCGTCTGGTGCAGGAGTTTGCCGATGGGCTGGTCGGACGGATTCGCTTGCATGAAGACTATAATGAACTGAAGGAAATGTACGAGCAGCAATGCGCCATGAACTTCAGTAAGACGAAATTCTTCCAGATTATTGCTCATGACCTGCGTGCACCCTTTCATGGTTTACTTGGATTCTCGGAAGTATTGGCTGAAGAACGTCATACACTGGATGATTCAAGTGTTCAGAATATTGCCGATTATCTCTGTGAAAATGCCAAGTCAACTTATAACTTGCTGGAAAGCCTGCTGACTTGGGCGATGGCTGAAGGTGGACGTTTTGTTTACCATCCGATCAACTTTGAGCTAAAACAGTCCAGCAAAATTGTTTGCGATGTACTCAAAAGCTTAGCATTGAATAAAAAAATCGACCTGATTGACCGCATTCCTGAAGGAGTGAAGGTCAATGCTGATATCAACATGATTACTTCAGTGCTGCAAAACCTGGTCTCCAATGCACTGAAATTCACCCCAACCGATCAGCAGGGTCAGGTCATTTTGACTGCTGAAGCTGAAGACGAGCTGGTCAGAATCAGCGTGCAGGATACCGGTCTGGGCATGACTGAAGAACAGATGCAAAATCTGTTTAAGCCAAATCTGACAGTAAGTGTGAAAGGCACAGATAATGAAAAAGGCGCGGGTCTTGGTCTGGTATTGTGTAAGCGATTTGTCGATCTGAATCATGGTCAAATTTATGTGGACTCTAAAGAAGGTCAGGGTACGACCTTTAGTGTATTGTTGCCAAAAGCCACCAATGAACATCAGGCACTGGCACTTGCTGAACCGGCAGGTGCATTAAAAGAAAAAAATTAATTTCCGTCCAAGGCATTCACAGCGCTGCCAGTCACCTGTTATAACTAGAAAAAATCTTGCAGGTGACAAGGACTGGAAATGAACGACGTACAATTGCAGAATACTTTAAGGGCAAGCCAATATGCCGAGCAGGTATTGTCCAGACACGCTGCCTTGCTGCAGCAGGACTATGCAGTTGACCATTTTCAGCATGCTTTAAGTAATGAACAAATCAAGCAATCTGTCACAGATACTCTTAGCAATATTAGTGATGAAGAGCAATGGATGAGTACGTTACGTACTCTGCGTGCTCGCCTGATGTTTCGCTGGATCTGGCAGGATGCCAATCAACTTACTAATGTCATTACTCTCACTCGTGAACTTTCTGATTTTGCCGATGCCGCCATTTGTGCCGCCAAAGATTTTGCCCGTATTCCCTTGGTTGCAAAGTATGGTCAGCCGATTGGCTATAACGGCAAGGTGCAAGACTTAATTGTAATTGCTATGGGTAAGCTCGGTGCTCAGGAACTTAATCTTTCTAGTGATATTGATCTGATTTTTGCCTTTGATGAGCAAGGGGAAACCGATGGGCGAAAATGTATTGATGTGCAGCAGTTTTGCATTCTATGGGGACAAAAGCTGATCTACCTGTTAGATCATATTACCTCAGATGGTTTTGTCTTCCGTGTCGATATGCGCCTGCGTCCTTGGGGAGATGGTTCACCCTTAGCAATTAGCCATATCGCGCTGGAAAAATATCTCAGCCAGCATGGTCGTGAATGGGAACGTTATGCCTGGATCAAGGCGCGGATTGTCAATCCAACGCCTGAAGGTGATGAGTTACTAGAGATGACACGTCCATTCGTGTTCCGTCGCTATGTGGACTACAGTGCTTTCGCTGCTATGCGTGAAATGAAAGCGATGATCCAGCGTGAAGTGCAGCGCCGCAATATTGAAGATGATATCAAGCTTGGTGCTGGCGGGATTCGTGAAGTTGAATTCATTGTTCAGGTGTATCAGCTGATTTATGGTGGTGCCAAGCTGGAATTACAGGATCGCCAATGTCTGGTCAGTCTCAAGCACTTGGTTACGGCTGAATTACTAGATGAACAAGCAGTAGAAGATCTTGAGGATGCTTATTTATTCCTGCGCCGGGTTGAACATGCGATTCAGGCGCTGAATGATCAGCAAACTCAGTCATTACCAACCGAAGATGACCCTCGCCAGCGCATTGCTGATACTTTGGGTTTTGCTGACTGGGCAGCATTTATGGATGTGTTGGATCAGAAGCGCGCCAAAGTGATTTACCAGTTTGAACATCTGATTAAAGAGAATGGTCCAGAAACTCAACTCTCAAGTTTTACCCAACTGGAACAGCAGTTAAATGCAGTACTAGATGTAAATGCCCGAAATCTGGTGCATGAGTTCTGGAACAGTAATACCTTAAAAAAATTGCCGGCCAAAGCCTTACAGCGTTTAAAAACATTTTGGCCTTATCTGATTGAAGCAATTTTGCAATCTGATCAGCCGCAGACGGCTTTAGTGCGTCTGATGCCATTGGTTGAATCAGTCATGCGCCGCACTGTGTACTTGGTCATGCTGATTGAAAGCAAAGGTGCACTTCAGCGTCTGGTCAAGATGGCAACTGTCAGCCCATGGATTTGTGAGGAATTAACCCATTATCCGGTGTTACTGGATGAATTCCTGTCTATGGATTTTGAGCTGCCAAAGCGTAAAGATCTTGAAGATTCTCTACGTCAGCAGTTGCTGCGTATTGAGCTTGATCAGGTGGAAGACCAGATGCGGGTATTGCGTCTGTTTAAAAAATCCAATGTGCTGGCTGTTGCTGCCAGTGATGTGTTGGCAGAAAGTCCTTTAATGAAAGTATCAGATGCTTTGACTGATATTGCTGAAGTGTCTGTAAATGCTGCCTTGCATTTAGCCTATCAAATTGTGGCCAAAAAGCATGGTTTCCCACTTGATGCCGAAG
The DNA here is from genome assembly GCF_002918965.1 of Acinetobacter sp. ACNIH3. NCBI lineage: Bacteria > Pseudomonadati > Pseudomonadota > Gammaproteobacteria > Moraxellales > Moraxellaceae > Acinetobacter > Acinetobacter sp. ACNIH3. The sequence continues at coordinate 26,940 of NZ_PQLP01000032.1, forward strand.
GGCAACGCTGTTCAGTCGATCATACTGCTTTTGCCGTGATTGGCTATGGCAAGGTGGGCGGGATTGAACTCGGTTATGGTTCTGACCTGGATTTGGTATTTATTCATTTTATGAATGAACAGGCAGATACTGACGGACTGAAACCAATTAGTGGCTTTGAATTTGCCATGCGTGTGGCGCAAAAGCTGATGTCACTGATGACTACACAAACCTTGGATGGGCGGGTTTATGAAGTTGATACCCGCTTACGTCCTTCAGGGGAAGCAGGTTTATTGGTTACCAGTCTGAAAGCTTTTGAACAGTATCAGTTTAAGAGCGCCTGGCTCTGGGAACATCAAGCCTTGGTACGTGCCCGTCCAATCGCAGGGGAAATGAGTTTACGTAAAAAATTCGAGATATTGCGCTGTGATATCTTGACCCAAAAACGGGATATCGGTCATGTGCGTGAAGAAGTATTAAAAATGCGTCAGAAAATGAAAGATCATCTGGGTTCTTCAAAAGAGCAAAAAAAAGATGGAATTTTTCATTTAAAACAAGATGCAGGTGGTATCGTTGATATCGAATTTATGGCACAGTATGCGGTGTTAGCTTGGAGTGGGACGAATAAAGATCTCGCCCATTACTCCGACAATGTACGAATCCTTGAGGATGCCGCAAAATCAGGTTGCTTATCCAGCGACGATGCGACTGCTCTGATTCAAGCTTATCTCCGTGAACGCGCCGAGAGCCACCGCTTAGCCCTTGCAAATCAATCCATGCAAGTGTCTGCAAGCGACTGGCACGATACCCGAAAGACCGTTTGCAAGTTATGGCAAAGACTGATTGATCCAAGTGCAGTATTTGCACTGGATAGTGAATAATTGTGAAAAATTGGAGTTTGTGGCATGAATTTGGCTGATCGTGATGGTTTCATTTGGCAAGACGGACAACTGGTAGATTGGCGTGAGGCAAAAACTCACGTATTAACACATACCTTGCACTACAGCATGGGGGTGTTTGAAGGTGTCCGTGCTTATGAAACCCCGAATGGAACGGCTATTTTCCGTCTGAAAGAACACACTAAACGTTTACTTAATTCTGCAAAAATTTATCAAATGAAAGTTCCATTTGATCAGGCAGCGTTAGAACAAGCTCAAATTGATGTCGTTCGTGAAAACAAATTAGCGTCTTGCTATTTACGTCCAATTATCTTTATTGGTTCTGAAAAACTGGGCATTGCCGCAACTGACAATACCATTCATGCAGTGGTTGCTGCGTGGAGCTGGGGTGCTTACCTAGGTGATGAAGCAATGGCGAAGGGTATTCGCGTAAAAACTTCTTCATTTACGCACCATCACCCTAACGTGACCATGTGTAAAGCCAAAGCATCAGGTAACTACACATTATCTATCCTTGCACATCAAGAAGTAGCACATTCTGGTTATGACGAAGCAATGCTTCTAGATCCACAAGGTTATGTATGTCAAGGTTCAGGCGAAAACGTATTCCTGGTACGTGATGGCGTGATTCATACACCGGATATCGCAGGTGGTGCGCTTGATGGTATTACCCGTCAAACGATTATTACCATTGCCAAAGATCTTGGTTATGAAGTGGTTGAACGCCGTATTACCCGTGATGAATTCTATATTGCTGATGAAGCATTCTTCACCGGTACTGCTGCTGAAGTAACGCCTATCCGTGAATACGATGACCGTCAAATCGGTGAAGGCAAACGTGGTCCGATCACTGAGCAAATCCAGACTGCATTCTTCAATGCGGTTCAGGGTAAAGACCCTAAATATGCGCACTGGTTAACTTACGTAAAATAAGTTCAACAGATAAAAAAGGACTCAAATGAGTCCTTTTTTTATGGCTAGAAGAATCTATTAAACCTGATAGAAATCGCGATACCAGTCAACAAACTGTTTTACGCCATCTTCAACAGAAACAGAAGGTTTATAACCTACACTTTGTTCTAGTGCTGAGCTATCAGCGAAAGTATCTGGTACATCACCGGGTTGTAGTGGCAGTAAGTCCAGAATGGCTTCTTTGCCGACTGCTTTTTCAATGGCATGGATATATTCAATCAGTTTGACTGGCGAATTATTGCCGATGTTAAAGATCCGGAACGGGGCATTGCTGGTGGATGGATCAGGATTGTTGCTATCCCAGTCTGGATTTGGTGCAGCAATCTGGTCACTGGAACGGATCACGCCTTCAGCAATATCTGCAACAAAGGTGAAATCACGGGTATGATTGCCGTGGTTAAAAACCGGAATAGATTTGCCTTCAATAATGTTCTTGGTGAACTTAAAGAGAGCCATATCCGGACGCCCCCAAGGACCATAGACAGTAAAGAAGCGCAAGCCTGTGGTTGGCAGTTTGAAGAGGTGGCTATAGCTATGTGCCATCAATTCATTGGCACGCTTTGTTGCTGCATAGAACTGGATCGGATGGTCGACACCATGCTTTTCACTAAAAGGCATGGTAGTGTTGGCACCATACACGCTACTGGTACTGGCATAAGTCAGATGTGGTGTTTTGGCATAGCGACAGGCTTCAATGATATTGGTAAAACCGACAATATTGCTTTCCACATAACTCATCGGATTTTCAAGCGAATAACGTACGCCTGCCTGTGCAGCAAGATGAATCACGCGATCAAATTGATGTTCCTGAAAACACTTGTCAACTGCGGCTTTATCTGCAAGGTTGGCATGATAAAAGTCGAACTGCCCCGACTGCTGTTCCGCTGTTTGAGTTAGCAGATCTACACGTGCCTGTTTTAAAGCTGGATCGTAGTAGTCATTCATGTTGTCAAAACCGACCACATCATCACCACGTTCTAAAAGCTTTTTGGAAACATGGAATCCAATAAAACCTGCTGCACCTGTTACCAGAATTTTCATTCATCGCCTCCAAAAATATCACGGGTATACACTTTATCTTCAACGTCACTCAAATCTTTGGATTGACGATTGGTGATAATCACATCTGCCCGCTGTTTAAAGGCTTCTAAATCAGTAATCACTTCAGATTTAAAGAACTCGCTTTCTTTTAATGCCGGTTCATAAACAATGACTTCAACCCCCTTGGCTTTAAGGCGTTTCATTACCCCCTGAATGGCAGAGGCACGGAAATTATCTGAGCCACTTTTCATAACCAGTCGATAAATCCCGACCACCGACGGATTCCTTGCCAAAATAGAATCGGCAATAAAGTCTTTACGGGTACGGTTAGAATCCACAATAGCTTGAATCAGATTGCTAGGTACCTGACTATAGTTCGCCAATAGCTGTTTGGTATCTTTTGGCAGGCAGTAACCTCCATAACCAAAGGAAGGGTTGTTATAGTGATTGCCAATTCGTTGGTCCAGACAGACACCTTCAATAATTTGCTGAGTATCTAAACCGAACGTTTGTGCATAGGTATCCAGTTCATTGAAGAAAGCTACGCGCATAGCCAGATAGGTATTGGCAAATAACTTGATTGCTTCTGCTTCGGTTGAGTCAGTGAACAGAACAGGACTGTCTTTTTTGATTGCACCTTCAATCAGCATATCTGCGAATTGTTGAGCACGCGCTGACTTCTCTCCAACAATAATACGTGATGGATAAAGGTTGTCATGTAAAGCTTTACCTTCACGCAAGAATTCTGGAGAGAAAATAATATTTTCTGTATGAAATTTCTCTTTAACTGTTTTGGTGAAGCCTACCGGAACTGTAGATTTAATAATCATGACCGCTTGAGGGTTAATCTCGGTCACATCACGAATAACGCTTTCGACGCTTTGGGTATTAAAATAATTGGTTTTGGTATCATAATCCGTCGGTGTCGCAATAATGACAAAATCAGCATTCTGATAAGCTTCATATTTGTCAGTTGTTGCACGGAAGTTTAGTGGCTTTTCACTTAAAAAAGTTGAAATGTCAGGATCCTGAATCGGAGAAATCTTCTGATTTAACATTTCAACTTTATTGTCAATAATATCTAATGCCACGACTTCATGATGTTGTGAGAAGATCATGGCATTGGAAAGGCCGACGTAACCGGTGCCTGCAACTGCTATTTTCATATCAACCTGATTATGTATTTTTAATAGGGGAGCCAGAGCCCAAGCCAATAGTGGTGTTCTCAAGGCGGTTTCATATCATACCATAAAGTATTTTGAGTATTATGAAGGTGTTGAAAAGCGGGGGAGTAACTTTGCTTTAGAGATGGTATGATATGGCGCAGAATGCTGGTGGAAGATGAATACATGCAGGAAAACGTAAACGACTCACTGTCAGGTCAGGCTCATACACAGTCTGAACAGAATATTGTGCTATGCATGAAGTGGGGCACCAAATATGGGGCAGAGTACGTCAATCGTTTATACAACATGGTCAAGCGTCATACTACGGTTGACTTTAAAATGGTGTGTCTGACAGACCGTACCGAGGGCATTGATCCTGCTGTTGAATGTTTTCCTATTCCGCCATTGGCCTTGCCAGCAGGTAGTCCTGAACGTGGCTGGAATAAGTTATCGACCTTTGAACCTAATTTATATGGTTTAAAAGGAAATGCACTTTTTCTCGATTTAGATGTTGTGATTGTCGATAATATTGACAGTTTCTTTACCCATCCGGGTGATTTTTTGATTATTCATGACTGGAAACGTCCATGGCGTATTACCGGAAATAGCTCGGTTTATCGTTTCAAGCTGGGAGCTTTTCCTGGTTTGATGCCATATTTCCGTGAACATTTTGATGAAATCCGTCAGAAGTTTCGTAATGAGCAGGCTTATTTATCCTGGTATGTTGATCAGGAAAAGAAACTGAGTTACTGGCCGGATTCCTGGTGCAAGAGCTATAAATATCACTGTCTGCAAAAAATTCCAATGGCTTATTTCAAGCCGCCTGTGAAGCCGGAAGGTGTCAAAATTATTATTTTCCATGGTGAAATCAATCCACCTGACGCAATTAACGGCGGCGGTGGTAAATGGTACCGTTATGTTCTGCCATCGCAATGGATCAAGGATGCGTGGCAATAATTATTAAGTGTAGTAATTAAGCAATCCGGTACCTATTTTAAAGTGATGAAGTAAATGCAGCAGCAAATTGATATTGTAATTGCCTGGGTGGATGGCAATGATCTGGAATTAAAAAAGAAACGGCATAAATATCTGACTGGTGAAGATGCATCCGATGCAGTCAGTGATACCCGCTTCGCCAGTAATAATGAAATCTACTACAACATTGCTTCAATCCTGAAATATGTACCTTTTTGCCGCAATATTTTTGTAGTGACCGATAACCAGCGCCCAGAATTTATTGATGAATTTGCTGCACAAGGCCTGTGTACTGCCGATAAAATTCGTGTAGTGGATCATCGGGAAATTTTTAGAGGTTATGAGCAGCATTTGCCCACTTTTAATACCCGATCCATTGAAAGTATGCTCTGGAACATTGAAGGATTATCAGACTATTTTATTTATTTGAATGATGACTTTTTCTTTAATTCAACTGCACAGCCAGAAGATTTTCTAAACGGTAATCATTTGGTGATCTATGGCCACTGGCAAAGCAGTTTTGCGCTGAAGACAAAGTTAAAATATCGCCAATTTTTGCAGCGTCAATTTGGCAAGCCGATTCAGCCGAAGCACATGATTGCACAAATGTTAGGGGCAGATATCCTGGGTTTCAAAAAGTTTTTCGAGATCCATCATTATCCACATATTGTTGATCGTCATGTTTTGAAAGATTATTTATTGGCACATCCGAAGTTGCTGGAAACCCAGATTAAATACAAGTTCCGCAGTGTAGAGCAGCTTAATCCCATTTCACTGATGAATCATATCAAGATTCAAAAGCAGCAAGCTGAGCTGAAGCCGGATATTAAACTGGCTTATCTGAAAAATGAAGATAGCCTCGACAGTTTTATTTCAGCTTTAGATAATCCTGCAATAAAATATGGTTGTATCCAGAGTCTGGATCAATTAAAGCCAGTAGATGCAAAGCAGATCAGTAATGCCATGCAGAAAAAACTGGCTGGTTATTTGCCAAATTCAATTTCAGCTTAGAGGTTCATGATGAAAGTAATTACTTATCTGATTAATCTGGATGGTAGTCATGAACGGCTTGAACGGGCGACTCAGCAACTAGATGCAGTAAATTGGTCCTTTGAACGTTTCTCCGCAGTCGATGGCCGTGGCAAGGCTTTAACTGAATTTACCAACTATGATGATCAAGGTGCGCAACAGATTCTTGGACGTAGCCTGATGAACTCGGAATTGGGGTGTTATCTGAGTCATTATGCTTGCGCAGAGAAGTTTCTGAATACTGATGCAGATTATCTGGTTATACTTGAAGATGATATGAAAATTAATCCAGACTTTAAAACAAAGCTGGATGGTGTGTTGGAATATCTGGATCAGCATAAAGATTTAGATTGGTACTTAATCAATATTGCAGCCAAAAAGAAAAAGCTGGCGAAAGATATTATCCAGATTGAAGATATGAGCATGTGGCATGCTTTTTATTTTCCAATTCGCGGATTAGGTTTGATCTGGTCACGCCAAGGTGCTCAAGCATTTTTAGAAGCTGGTAAGCATATAAATATGCCTGTCGATATTTTCTTCCAGACCTGGCTGAGTAAAAATGGAAAGGGATTAGGTGTGTGGCCAGCCTTGGTTCGACCTGCAGGTTTAGACAGTGATATTTTAGGGACAGTCGCTTCTCAGGGCGTATCACGTAAACAAAAAGAAAATCGTGGCTTGTCCCATGGTTTGAAGAAGCAGAAGCGCATGTGGCGTGACCGCTATTATGCACTTAAACACTTAATGGCTTCAAAGTAAGTAAATCTGTATGAAAAACATTGTAATTAGCCTAAAAACAGCAACTGCACGTCGTGAACACATTCAAAAAGAATTTGGCAAACAGAATATCGGTTTTGAATTCTTTGATGCATTGACACCAGATTTAGCTAAACCACTGGCTGAAAAAATGGCACTGCAGGTGCACGAAGATTTTCTGACTTCTGGCGAGTTAGCTTGTTTTATGAGTCATGTATCGATCTGGCAAAAAATGGTAGATGAGCAGATTCCGCATTTGGCAGTTTTTGAAGATGATGTATATTTGGGAGAAAATGCTGACTATTTTCTGAGTCAGGATGACTGGATTCAAAATGACTGGGATATTATTAAAATAGAAGCTTTTGGCGATAAGGTATTTTTAAGTGGGCCTAAGATAAATATCGCAAATGGATCGCGTCAGATTGTTCAGTTAACGGGAAAAAATTTAGGGACAGCGGGCTATATTTTAAGTCTGAAAGGTGCACAAAAATACTTGGATTATGTGCGAAAGATTCAGTTAATTCCTTTAGATCAAGTTATGTTTGATGAATTTATTCAAGCTAAAATTTATCCTGTCTATCAAATGACACCAGCTCTTTGTATTCAAGAAATGATGCTTTTTCCTGAGAAGAAGACAGTTCTCTCAAGTGATTTGCTTGCTGAACGTAAAGCGCGTATGCGTAAGCAGAAGAAAAAGGGGTGGGCAAAAATTCAGTTGGAAATTATGCGTGTACTTAAGCAAGTGAAATATGCTTTAGTTGGTCAACGAGTAGACTTTAAATAAAGTTAAGCCAACAGAAAAGAATGTTTAAATAAATTTGCTTAAAAGCATCAAATATAAATGTGATGAAATGATAGGAATAACTTGAAATGCGTATTCTAGTAACTGGTGGTGCTGGATTTATTGGTTCAGCTGTAATACGTCATATTATTGAAAACACTAAGCACCATGTTTTAAATGTAGATAAGCTTACTTATGCTGGAAATTTAGAGTCATTAAGTCTAGTTCAACAAAGTGATCAATATCAATTTAGTCAGACTGATATTTGTAATGAGACTGCAATCGAAGCACTCTTTCATGAATTTCAGCCAAATGTTGTGATGCATCTCGCTGCTGAATCGCATGTAGACCGTTCTATTGATGGTCCGGCAGCCTTCATACAAACCAATATTATCGGTACTTATACTTTACTTGAGGTTGCTCGAAAATATTGGCTGAATCTTGATGAAAAATCAAAAAAGAATTTCCGTTTTCATCATATTTCGACAGATGAAGTATATGGAGATTTGGAAGGAACAACCGATCTATTTACTGAAACAACACCTTATCAGCCAAGTTCTCCATATTCAGCATCTAAAGCGAGTTCAGATCATTTGGTCCGTGCTTGGCATAGAACCTATGGTTTACCGGTAATTGTCACCAATTGCTCAAATAATTACGGTCCATATCATTTTCCTGAAAAGTTAATCCCATTAGTAATTTTGAATGCACTCGATGAAAAGCCATTGCCAATTTATGGTAATGGCCAACAAATCCGAGACTGGCTATTTGTGGAAGATCATGCAAGAGCTTTATATAAAGTGGAGAGGTGGTCCCACTTGTTTGAACAACTAAAAGCGTATTTATAAGTGATATTCCGCTCTAGTTAAGCCACCTTGTTTTGTTGGGGTAGCTGATCATAGTAAAACTCATTTGGTGTCATTTTGTCTAG
>NZ_PQLP01000033.1:0-33077 GCF_002918965.1 Acinetobacter sp. ACNIH3
TATTAGCGCAAGGCCCGAAGGTCCCCTGCTTTCTCCCGTAGGACGTATGCGGTATTAGCGTTCCTTTCGGAACGTTGTCCCCCACTAATAGGCAGATTCCTAAGCATTACTCACCCGTCCGCCGCTAGGTCCAGTAGCAAGCTACCTTTCCCCGCTCGACTTGCATGTGTTAAGCCTGCCGCCAGCGTTCAATCTGAGCCATGATCAAACTCTTCAGTTTAAAATCAATAGTGCTTTATTCAAAACACCAAATCTGGCTCATCAATTTTCTGACATTAATTTCTCAAATAAACTTCGAGTAATTTCTACCATTCAATCAATGAAAATAATTTCGATCAATCAACCAGTAAAAATCCACACAAGTTGTTCTTCATAATCTCTTAATGATCTTCTTGCTACTTCGTCAGCAGCAAGCTAGGTCGGCTATATTACTCTCTATCTCTAGAAAGTCAACCAGTAAATCAGATTATTTTTAAACTTATCAAATAAAACCTAACTCAACCAATCTTAACTAAGTTACTGTTTTATCAGAAGTTTTAATCTTCATCACCGCCGATGGATGTGCATTCTACAGCATTTCAGGAGGCTTGCAACACCTTTTTTAAAAAAAACCTCTCCACATGTGTATTTTTTAATCTTTTCGTGTGTTTTCCTTCATTTTTTATACAAATTTGCTTAAATGATGTTTATTCCTGAATATAACGTTTATTATTTTCATATTAATAAGTAGTGCTACTTACCCGGAAAAGGCCTCAGGTTACCTTATGCATCGTTCTATTTACTTAACTCTATGTTTATTTTCTTTAGCTTCAACTGCACAGGTTTTTGCTGAGGTGACTACCGATATGGAAAATCTAGAAAATGAGCCTGAAAAAACGCCCCTTAGAACAAAAATTTCCAATAAGGCGCAACAATTACAGACACAATTGAAGGTCGATGCCAGAGCAGCACAGGCTGAAGAAGTTAAAGATCCCTTTCAGCCACTAAATAGAAAGATCTATCAATTTAACGATGTCATTGACCGCAACGTGTTACGACCTGTAGCCGTAAAATATGTGGAAAAGGTTCCGAAAGATGTTCGCGGCAGCTATACTCAGTTCCGTAATAACCTGGGTGAACCCTGGAATGTAGTCAACCAGTTAATTCAAGGTCGTCCTGCACGGGCTGCCAAGTCCCTAGGCCGCTTTACCATTAATACTCTAACGACTCTAGGTTTGGCAGATCCTGCCCGTCGCCTGGGCTTGAGTCATGAAGATGAAAGGCTGGGAATTACTTTAGGTTATTATGGAGTGCCTTCTGGCCCTTATATCATGCTGCCACTTTTAGGTCCAAGCTCTGTCCGCGGGGTAATTGGTAGCGCTGTAGATAGCCAGGCTCGTCCACAAAAATATATTCTTGATGATAATGACGGACTTTACTGGAGTGACCAGTCTTTGCGTGTTATCGACACTCGTTCTGAAATACTGGACGTCGAAGGGGTATTGACTGGTGATCGTTATGCACAGATTCGTGACATTTATCTGCAACGTACCAGTTATGCAATTGCTGAAAAGAAAGGCGTGGAATCTGAGAGTCTATTCACTGATATAGATGATGAATTTGAAGATGAGTTTGATGAAGATCAGAGCGATTCGACAGAACCAACCTTTTAAGTAAATAATTTCAGCAAGATTATCGGTGAAAAAGATTCGCCGGTAATCAATAGCTTGTTATAGTACATCTAATAAACAAATTTGGGATTAGTTCATTTCCTTATGTATTTTATTCAGCCGACTCGTGATGTTCCTTATCTTGATCAAGTCCTTGACACGCTTCCAGATGTGCAGATGATTGGTCTTGAAGATCATGAGTTGTATGATCAGACTATTCTTGCAATTTCCGATGTGCATGATTATCTGAAATACCAATGGAATTTTCCTACCATTGTCCTGGCTTTGGAAAATGAAGGAGCTGAACTATCTCAAGCCTGGGAGCAAGGTGCTCTTGCCGGGTGGATCTGGAACAAACTTCCAGCTCAGCCTCTCCTCGCTTTACAAAAAATTGATGCGCAATATAAAAGAAACCAGGATAGTCGCGACTTACCTTCCGCAGCAGAGTTACAACAAAGATTACTTCCCAACCCGATTGAGCTTTTGAACTATCAGGTAGAAACATATTTTCAGCCTTCCGCTTATCTTTCTGGTGATTGGTACGATTACTGGAAAATTAGCGACAAAGAAGTGATGTTCTATCTGGCTGATGTGTCTGGACATGGTGTCACCAGTAGTTTACTTACATCATGGATGGCGGCTTTTCATGGCCGTTCCAAATCGCCACGTGAACTGATCAAAAAGCTGAATGGCATGCTGGTTCAGGAAAATATTGAAAAACATATCACCATGATTGCTGGGGTTTTAAACCTTGAAACTCATGTGGTGCGCTGGTCCAGTGCCGGGCATTATCCACCGCCTATTATTTTTGAACCCAATCAGGCACCCAAAATTTTATCGACCAGTAGTTTTCCACTCGGGCTGACCGAAGAACTAGAAGTAGATGAACAGGAATTCGTCCTGAAACGTCATGCCCGATTCATTTTATGTTCGGATGGTGCCCTGGAACCCTTTGATGGCGGTTTGAATGAACAGTTTGCACAGCTGGTCTATCACTTGCAAAATCAATCTTTTCAAGCGCCGGAGCATGTGGCAGACGATATTGCCTTCCTTAGCTTCATACGTATGAATTAGTAATATAATTATTGCTTTAATAGATACTTAAATTAACTCAGACCTTCAGCTACTTGAGTATCAAACTACCCTATGGGATAATTTAATATCCTTCTCTGCAAATGGCATTTATATGTCAACAGGTCATGTTGAATATGCAAGTTTGAACGGAACGCATATTTTTAAGCTTATTGGCGAAGTGCGTGCACAATCTTGCATAAGTCTAGACAAGTTACTGAACAAAATTGAACAGCAAGATAATGTCGTTGGTGCGATCGTTGATTTAACTGAAACCAGTTTTATTGACAGTACTGTACTCGGCGTTCTTGCAAAACTGGGTTTGAAACTGAAACAAGTGCATCATATCCAGGCTGTCATGCTCTCTACCAATTCAGATATTACAACCCTGGCCAATAGTATGGGTCTGGGACAGGTATTTGTGATCCTGAACTATTGTGGAGATTCGCATGTCTGCACCCGTGCCCTGATCGAAGAGCATGTAACGCATCGTAATATGCTCACTACGGTCTTAGATGCGCATAAGACATTGATGAAACTCAATGAAAGCAACAAAAATATGTTCGAACCTTTGGTTAAACAGCTGCAAAAAGAACAGGACAATCTCGATAAGGTGTCCGAACCCAATATTTAATCTTAATTTTCCAGGAAGGAAACGATGACTTTACTCTCTGTTGTACAAATGAATTCTCAGAATGAAATTGAAGACAATTTCAGAACGATAGAATCCTTGATTCAGCAGAGTAAAGCCGCTGGTGCTGAACTGATCGTCTTTCCTGAAAATTTTGTCTGCTTTGCTGCCGGAAAACAACGCGAAACTGCGGCGCAGTTTGAAGACATTCAGCAACGCCTCGAAAAACTGGCACATCAACATCAGATCTGGATTATTGCTGGCACCCTGCCTTGTCCGTATCGCCCGGATGGTTCAGTGATTGAAGATGGTCGTGTCCGTACGGTAAGCCTGTGCATTAGCGCGGAACGTACTGAAGCACGTTATGACAAGATTCATTTATTCGATGTGCAAGTGGGTGATGCTGTCGGTGGCTATCAGGAGTCCAAATTCTTTGAACCAGGTACAGATGTCGTGGTTGCGAAAACCCCATTTGGCAATATTGGCTTGATGGTGTGTTATGACCTGCGTTTCCCTGAATTGGCACTGACTTTACGTCAACAAGGCGCCAATATTCTGACTGCCCCTTCTGCTTTTACCTATACCACAGGTCAAATGCATTGGCAGTTACTTCTACAAGCACGTGCCATGGATACTCAGTGTGCTGTGCTTGGCGCTGCACAACAGGGCTGGCATGGAGAAAAACGTCAGACTTGGGGACATACTGCAGCCACCAATAGCCGCGGTCAGGTACTAGATATGGTACATGCGGAAGGTGCTCAGCTGATCACGGTAGATTTTGATTTAAAAGAACAGTATAAAGTCCGTGAGTCCATGCCATTGATGCAACATCGAAAATTGATCCAGTTTTAAAGTTTGCGATTTTCCTGCATAAAATAACAAAATCCCTGCTTATTCCTGTTTAAAAATCATCGAGCATAGAAACTCCATGAAAAAATAACAGGGATTCATATCATGTCATTAGAAAAAACTGTCTATACCGCCCATGCCAAAGCAACAGGTGGCCGCGATGGTCGGGTTACTACGGATGATCAACTGCTGGATATACAACTCGCAGTACCAAAGGAAATGGGTGGTTCAGGCGGTGGTACCAATCCTGAACAGCTCTTTGCTGCTGGCTATTCAGCCTGCTTTTTAGGGGCGATGAAATTTGTGGCTAATCGAGACAAACTGAATATGAGTAAAGAGGCTTATATTGAAGGTGAGGTAGGGATTGGTCCGATCCCAACTGGCTTTGGTATTGAAGTTACCCTAAATGTTCATCTGGAAGGTATGGATCAGGACGAAGCTCAAAAGCTGGTGGATGCCGCGCACATTGTCTGCCCGTATTCTAATGCCACCCGTAATAATATTGATGTCACGCTAAATGTGATTACTTAAGATCCAGTAGACAGCTATCCTGAAAAATCTGTTTTCAGGATAGCCTTGATCCAGTATAAAAATTCAATTCTTAGTTGGCGGGTCTTCAGCTTTTTAAATACTGTTTTCATCTTCCTATTTCAAAAAGATAACAATTAGACAGATAGTTATATATAATGATTCTTATTTACATTTATTATTGGGTTTATTTTAATGTTAAAACCTCTTCTCCTCAGCACGCTGTTTTTAAGTATCCCTATCTCCTCTCTTGCAGATGTGCAAGTTTCTGAAAAAATTCGCCCTCAAGTTAAATCCTTGGTGAATCCAGATATTGATCGACTCGCTATCCCTCCTATACCGCATAACATGAGCCTGCCTGAGTTTGGTCAAGGTGTAATTGGCTGGGGCACAGGTCCTCAAGATGCAGAAACACGTTTGAATCATGTCAGTAAAGCTGATGTTGAAAAGATGAAACAGGCGGGTTTAACTGTAGAAATAGCGAAAACCTGGCAAAATTTTTATAAAAATGAGACTCAACGCAATGCCGGCAATCCAACCGCTCCATTGCGCGCCCAACTCATGAAGAAAATTATCGACTTGTGGTAATTTATTAAAAAGCAGTCCAACTGGCTACTTTTTAACAGTTCTATCATTAAGCTAGTTCTGCTGCTTCGTTGGTGACACGCAGTACTTCTTCCACCGTCGTCTTACCTGCCAGCACTTTACGTAAGCCATCATCACGAATAGAACCAGATTGTTGACGTGCGTAACTTTCTAACTCGTATTCTGGTGCATTACCATGAATCAGACGGCGCATATGATCATCCACCGGGACAATTTCATAGATCGCAGTTCGACCAGTAAAGCCTGTATGTGAGCAGCGTTCACAACCTTTTGGCTGTGGTAATTCTAATTGTGTCCCATTATGGACATGGGCAAACAGACCTTGTTCAAATTCATCCGCTACATGCCAGGTCGCACAATGTGAACAGAGAGTACGTACCAGACGCTGGGCAACCACCCCGATCAGTGAACTGGATAATAAGAAAGGTTCAATCCCCATGTCTTTAAGACGGGTTACTGCACCAATTGCAGTATTGGTATGCAGGGTTGATAAAACCAGATGACCTGTTAAAGAAGCCTGTACTGCTATTTCTGCTGTTTCTAGGTCACGAATCTCACCCACCATGACAACATCGGGATCCTGACGAAGCATCGCTTTTAAAGCACGGGCAAAGGTCATATCCACTTTGGTATTTACCTGCGTCTGCCCAATACCTTCCAATTGATACTCGACCGGATCTTCCGCGGTCAGGATATTCTTGGAACCATCATTCAGATCGGAAAGTGCTGCATACAGTGTCGTCGTTTTACCCGAACCAGTGGGGCCAGTGACTAGAATAATCCCATGTGGACGATGTACCAAAGTCTTGAGGCGATCGTAATCATTATTCATTAGACCCAAATGGGTCATGTTCAGGCGACCGGCCTGTTTGTCCAATAGACGCATTACCACGCGCTCACCATACGAAGATGGCAAGGTAGAAACACGGACATCGACTTCACGCCCTGCTAGGCGCAACGAAATACGACCGTCTTGGGGAATACGCTTTTCCGCAATATCCAGCTTGGCCATGACTTTAATCCGCGAGACTAACAGCGGTGCCAGTTCACGGCGTGGCTGTACAATTTCGCGTAACTGACCATCAACCCGCAAGCGGACTGAAAGTTTCTTCTCAAAGGATTCAATATGAATATCGGAAGCACCCACACGGATTGCTTCTGAAAGTAAGGCATTGATCAGGCGGACAATCGGCGCATCATCTTCCTGATCCATTAAATCTTCAGCTTCAGGGACAGAATCGGCCAGACTAAGCAAATCTGGATGGTCTTCCAGACCAGCTGCGACTTGTTGTGATTCGCCACTGTCTCCAGCGAAACTGCTACTGAGTAATTGGCTAAATTCGTGATCATTGCAGAGCTGATACTGGGCAGGATGGCCTAAAAAACGGCGTGCTTCCTGCAATGCAAGCATCGAGGTATTATCACGACGGACGATAAAGACCTGATCCCCTTCATAACGCAACAACACCCCATGGCGTTTGGCAAAACTATAAGGGATTTGTAATTGTTTCAGTACTTGCATCGTAGAATTATAATAATAGTGAAAAAATTTAAATTGAGTGTACTCTAAGCACATGACAGCGTGAAGTATGTTTAGAAAGATTTAGTACGAAAGGACAGCCGCATTGCCACACGATCAAGTTGATTTTTCCTCTGCTCAGCCCTCTATTCATTGGTGGGGGGAACAGAATTTTGAAATAAATGAGTCCAAAGCCTGGCAATTTGGTTCGCTGCTGTTCCGTCTGACACGTGGCTTGCAGGAATGGCGTCTGGAGTATTACCGCCCTGTGGTACAGTTTGACTATGAGCAGAAATGGCACCAGATCGAAGATCCCCATTTTGCCTTTCCCCAGCCAGTGAAAATTGAACGCTATATGTTCAAGTCCACCAAAAGTAAACTGCGACTCATGCCTCGTCTGGCAGATCGTTCTGTAGTGATCAAACCCGTCGATCCCATTTATATTCCTGCCGGGCAACGCGGAACCTTATATATCAGTACGCCACTGTGGATTGCCGGTTTTGTCGATGGACAGCGAGATCCAATTTTTGATGTCCCGGTAATTCTACCCAAAGATACCTGGTTTGGCCCGAATCATCGTTCTGGGGAAATTTGTTATGCCACAGCAGTCGATGGTCGTACTGAGCTAAAACAGCTGACGCCGCGTGCATTTCGTGCTGTAACTCCAATTGAATTCCACAATACCAGTAATCAGCAACTGCGCTTTGACCGTATGAATGTACCCGTGCCCGCCCTACCACTGTTTTTCAGTGCCAGTACAGGACGTCTTTGGACCTCGCAAATTAAAGTCCTGCATGAAGGTCTGGATCGCCCACCTCGAATTCGGATTGAAAACCGTACCCCACCACATGCCGGTGAAGTGGACTATCTACATCCGCCACGTGACCCTGCAGGCAACCTGTTCAATATGTTTGATTCATTCTTTTAAGGACGGCTAATGGCAAACTCAAGTATTTCTGCTGAAGTCACCAATAGCCTGAAAGGCGTATTTACCAGTATCAATACTGATCGGCTGACAGAAATTGCTGTCGCAATCGTACTGTGTTTTATTGGTTTTTTAATTGCACGTTTTTTCTCGAATGCCTTTATCCGGACGATTGGTCTACGTTTTAATGCCCATCAGCAAATGGTCTGGCGTCGTGGGATTTTTTACTTCATTTTCCTGCTGTTTGTCATGGCCAGTTTAAAGGAAGCTGGTTTTAAGCTCAGTGTCTTCTTAGGTGCAGCAGGTATTTTGACAGTTGCACTGGGTTTCGCATCTCAGACCTCAGCATCTAACCTGATCAGCGGTATGTTCCTGATTGGTGAAGGTTCTTTTGAAGTTGGTGATACCATTCAGATTACCCTGATTCGTGGGCATACCATTGAAGGTGAAGTCATTTCGATTGACCTGCTCTCAGTCAAATTATTAACCCAGGATAATATCTATGTCCGGTTGCCGAATGAGCAACTGATCCGTGCCCCGGTACACAACCTGTCCAAATTTCCGATCCGGCGAATTCCGATCACATTGGCGATTAATTTCCATGAAGACATTATCAAGGTTCGTGAAGTGCTGCTAGATGTAGCAAACAAATATCCAATGGTGCTTGCTGATCCAAAACCAGCTGTGACAGTAACTGCTTTCCGGGAATCATCCATTGAATTACTATTTGCAGTCTGGTGCCAAGGTGAAAACTTTTTAAAAGTTCGTGATGAAATGCAGGAACGCATTCGTAATGGTTTCCTGGAAAATCATATTGAGATTCCTGTACCAAAAATGGGCTTTGTAGATCATCCGCTTGCGCGTCCGCTAAAAAATGAAGATGTTGATCAATATGCCAATGAGAAGGAATTGAAGAGGGAGCCGGATTTAAAATAACTTTTTTTAAATCCCTCCTAACCTCGCTTTACAAAGAGAGGAATTGTCATAAAAAGCCGCTCTTTTCCTTGCACATTGCTTAAAGCTTGCAGGGTTTGGGAGATTAAATTAACGCTCAAATGTAGTTAATTTAGATTCAAACCCTCTTCTCCCCATCCGGCATTGGTGCAATATAAGCAATCAACAACATCACTCCACCTGCCAGCAAGAAGGACAATACTCGAGTTAAGGTCCCGATATGAGACAGATCAAACAGCACCAGTTTTAAGGTTACAATCACCAGAATACTACCACCCAGAATCCACATCGGTTTCAGGGCTTTCAATGCCGCAATCCACATCGTTGCAAAAGCCAATAGCACCCATAGAATGGTCAAGCTCAACTGGACTGTGGCATTACTCCACACTTCCAAACTGTTCAACGGCGTTCCTAAATACATATGCAAGGCACGCAATACAATATAGCTAGATAGCCAAAGTAAACTCAGTACCATGAGTACTGCCATCATTCCTTTATCTCGCCCTGCCCTAATCTGTTGCAGCAGCATCCAGATGAAGCTGACCAACATGGCAATACTCACCAGATCAAAAGGATTTAAAACAGGAAGCAAATAGAACTCAAAGGCCTGCTGACTGAGCAGCTGTGAACATAACAACCAGGCTGCCATCAGAATCAAGGTACTGTTGCTTTGCCACAACATCGGCCAAGCAGAATCCGCAGATTGTTTATAAGACCAGAAACACAGACCTAATGGCAAAATCACCATACTGATATAGGGCATACTTGGAATCAGACATAGGCTTGCCAGAGTCAGACTTACTAGAGCCCCTAAACTCACCCATTCTTTTGAAAGCAACAAGCCTGAGGCTGGTCGCAGCCATTGCCAGGCTAACAATAAGGTGGATAATCCAAAGATACTCCGGGCAAATTGACTCTCCCAAATCAGTATACCATTTTCACTTTGATCAATTGCCAGAACCACACCAGCAAAAACCAATGGCGTTAAGCCACACCATTTTGGCACCAGCCAGCTCCAGTCCTGATTTTTTCTGAAGATAATCTCATTGAGAACAGCAAAAATCAGTGCAACTGTAGCTAGACTATAAATATGGGCATCTGGCGAACTGAACTCATCTTCCAATAAGGCAAACAGCATCAGACTGGCTGAGAAACTGAGTAAGCTCAAGAAACCAGTACTCAGCCCATCTAGTTGCTGGATATAACGCTCTTTGAACTGGCTAATCAAGACCACAGCCAGATAACAGCCACTCAGTATCCAGAAGATGTGTCGTGGTGTTGGATTCAGCTCAACCAGATAATACAGACTGCTCAGCCCAGCCATGATCAGTAAGCCCATACTCAAATATTGCCCAACTTTGAGATTCTTTTCCAAAGCCCAGAAATAAATTAAGACGCCTTCTACTGCCCAACCCACTACGCTCCATTCACTTTCCAACAAAATTGGTGGAATCAGGGCAATAAAAATCAACATCAGACTGAGATAGCTATTGGCAATGATATTCAGAGTATGACTACGCCGCGATCCTAACCAGCAAACTGCGAATACTGCGGCATAAATCAGGCTCAGTCCTGCCTGCCATGTACGTTCATTAAAATGAATCAGATACAGGAAAATATAGGCTGTAATTGGCGCGGCAAAAATCAGGGCAATGTCCAGAATTGGCTTGAGCTGGAACCTGCTCAGGTCATCTTTAGCGAGTAACTGACTAAAACGAAATCCCAGCCAAATAAACACGGCACTATGTGCCAGAATCAAGCCAGTCATGCTATAGCGCTCAGAAGTGTAGCCATGAATCAGCGCATAGATTCCCCCAACAATCGCAGTGACCAGAAAGGCAATCTGATTCAGCGTCTTCCAGGGTTTTAAGCTGGTCAGCGTTGCTACTCCGATATTAATGACCAGATAATAAGCAATCAGCTCTACAGCGGTGGCATCCCGTACAGGCAAAGTAAATGGTGCAATATAGGCAATTAACAGCGCCATCACCGTCAATTCAAAACTATTCTGCTTAAAACTGAGATATAGCGTCATGGCCATAATCAGCACAAATAGCACTGATGCCATCAACAGACCAGGAATGACCAGATTGTAATAGGCAAAGAATAAGGTCAGAAACAGCGCACTTAATCCCAGACCCTCAAGTGCCAGCGCAAAACTGCGGTTTTTCTCGATCAACCAATAGCCCAGCCCAGCAACAGCCATACTTGCCAAAGCAATCAGCCCCAATTTCATTGCCAGACTGATTTGCCAATGCTCCGTTGCAAAACGTAGTAACAGGACAATCCCGACAACCAGAATCCCGATTGCAGCTTTAAGTACCGGATTGCCTTGAAAAATCCAGCGCTGGATCTGATCAATTAAACCCGGTGAAGCATGATCAACTTGAGCCGGCTGCTGAAAGGCTGGCAGTGGAACTGGCTGAGAATTTAGAGTGTCCTGACTTGGCGCCGAGTGAATACGATGCTGCAACTGTCGCAATGACAGCTCTATTCTTTGCAACCATCGGAACAGGAAGAAAATCCAGGCCGTGACGCCCAGCCCCATCAACCACTTCAGGTCGATGACACCTCCCACAATGGCAATCAGAGAAGAAATATATAATGGAACTTTGGAATAACCAGAAATAGACAACTGATGTTCAGCAGTGATCTCTTCAAGTGGCTGCTGCACTGCATTGACATACTGCATTACACTCATCAGAAAACCGAGCCCACATAAATAGCTGACAATCTCGTAATCCAGATACCAGGCACTCAAGCCTACAATCACCAGGCTGATCAGCCACATCATGCGTAATTCATTTTGTCCTGTTGTCATTCTTATATTTTCCAGTCCCATACCACTCCATCATACAACATGCCGCCGCCGGTTATTTCATCTTCGGTCATTATTCGCTAAGCTGTTGCCACAGACTTGCTCAGCGGGCACGCTAAAAATCACGTACAATAACGCTATTATTTGAATAAGGAATTGAATACATGCCACCATTTGTCTTGGTCGATGGCTCTTACTTTTTATTTCGTGCCTTTCACGCGCTGCCACCGTTAACCACGTCAACCGGTTTACACACCAATGCAATTCGTGGTGCAATTTCTGCCATTCAAAAACTGATGCGCCGTGTCCAGCCTACACATATGGCGGTGATTTTCGATACCCCTGAACCCACTTTTCGTCATGAACTGTCACCCATCTACAAGGGTGACCGCCCAAGCATGCCGAGCGAGCTTGCCGAGCAAATCCCCTACCTGCATGCATTGATCAAAGCCTTAGGAATTCCACTACACGCCCTGCCAGGCGCAGAAGCCGATGATATTATCGGAACACTGGCAAAACGTGCTGAAGCCATGGGACATCAGGTACTGATCTCTACGGGTGATAAAGATATGGCCCAGCTGGTGACAGAAAAAGTAACCCTGGAAGACAGCTTTAAAGAAAAGCCACTCGATGTAAATGGTGTATTTGAAAAGTTTGGGGTCTGGCCAAATCAGATTATCGATTACCTGACCCTCATGGGCGATGCCTCAGACGGTATTATGGGTGTACCTGGCGTCGGTGCCAAAACCGCAGCCAAATTACTGAATGAATATGGCTCAATTGGTGGCATTCTGGAAAATGTCGACAAGATCAAAGGCAAAGTCGGACAAAATATCAAAGACAATGTGGAAGGCATTACGCTGGATCATCAACTGGCCAGTATTGTGATCGATTTGGATTTGAGCTTTGGTTATGATGATTTAAAACTTGCTGAGCCAAATGTTGCCAAACTACGCGAACTCTATACCGAGCTTGAATTCCGTAACCAACTGCAATCTCTGGATCATCCAAACAATCCAAACAATAGCAATTACAAGCAGGCAGCTCAGTCGATTACAACCAAACCTGTAGCGCCAATAGAAGAAGATCATGCGTCATTGACCAGCAGCGATGATCAACTGGGACAGGCGACTTATCACACCGTGCTGAATCAGGCAGATTGGGATGCTTTATTTAATCGTTTAAATACTGCCAAACGTTTTGCTTTTGATACTGAAACCACCAGTCTGGATTATCGTATTGCTCAAATCGTGGGCTTCTCGGTGGCTTTTGATGCAGAGGATGCCTATTACGTACCGCTGGCACATGACTATGAGAATGCGCCTGAACAGTTAAATCGTGAAACCATCCTTGCGCAAATCAAACCCATTCTGGAAGACGACAATATTCAGAAAATTGGCCATCACCTGAAATATGATGCACATGTCCTAGAAAATCATGGAATCCAGCTGGCAGGCTGGTACTTCGATACCATGCTGGCGTCTTATGTGCTGAACTCAGTGGCAACCCGTCACGGTATGGATGACGTAGCACGGCTTTATTTAAGCCACCTGACCACGACCTTTGAGCAGATTGCCGGTAAAGGTGCGAAACAGAAAACCTTTAACCAGATTGAGATCGAAACTGCAGCACACTATGCCGCAGAAGACGCCCATGTCACTTATCGTCTGTATGAAGTGCTGTATGAAAAACTGAAAGTGCATCCAGAGCTGCTCAACATTCTGCTAAATATTGAAATGCCGGTCGCACGTGTATTGACCAGCATGGAAGAAAATGGCATTCAGCTAGATCTGGCTTTCCTGGATCAGTTGGGCTGTGACTTTGCTGAAACCATGAAAAATCTGGAACAGCAGATTGAAGAAATGGCGGGCGAATCCTTTAATGTCAGTTCACCGAAACAGGTTGGTGAAATCCTGTTTGATAAGCTGGGTCTAAAAGGTGGCAAGAAAACCACAACAGGTCAGTACAGCACCAGCGAAAGCATTCTGGAAAAGCTTGAGCATCCAATTGCCGAGTTGATCCTGAACTACCGTGGTCTGTCCAAGCTGAAAAGTACTTATACTGATGGGCTCTGTAAACAGGCCAATAATGATACTCATCGTGTACATACCAGCTATCATCAGGCACTGACTGCAACCGGTCGTTTATCCTCAACCGACCCAAACCTGCAGAATATTCCAATTCGTGAAGAAATTGGCCGTCAGATCCGTAAAGCCTTTGTCGCGCCAGAGGGTCGTATATTACTTGCAGCCGATTATTCCCAAATTGAATTACGTCTGATGGCACATTTGTCTCAGGATGATGCACTGGTGGATGCTTTTATTCACGGTCAGGACGTCCATCGTCGTACCGCGGCAGAAGTCCTCGGTATTGCCCTGGAAGATGTGACCAATGATCAACGTCGCCAAGCCAAAGCAGTAAACTTCGGTCTGCTTTATGGGATGTCCGAGTTTGGCTTGACTCGTCAGCTGGGTTTTACCCGCCAGGAATCACAGGAATACATCAAGCAGTATTTCCACCGCTATCCGGGTATTTATGAATATATGCAGCGTACCCGTCAGGTTGCGCTGGAACAGGGCTTCGTGGAAACCATTCTTGGCCGCCGTTTGTATACCCCAGATATTGATGCTCGCAATATGATGATACGTAAAGCTGCTGAACGTGCTGCAATCAATGCCCCACTGCAAGGTTCAGCTGCCGATATCATCAAGATGGCGATGATAGAAGTCGACAAGATGTTGCCAAAAGACCAGGCCAAAATGCTGCTGCAAGTCCACGATGAATTGGTATTTGAAGTTGATGAAGCGATTGCTGACGAACTGGCATCTAAGCTGGCTGAAGTAATGCAGTCTGTAGTGCAGATCTCTGTACCTTTACTGGTAGAAGTAGGCAAAGGCAAGAATTGGGATGAGGCGCACTAACGTGCTTTGAACCCCTCTTTCAGAGGAGTTTCAGGAGATTTATATTAGCCCTCCCCCCAGCCCTCTCCCCAAGGGAGAGGGAATTACACCTAATTTTAATTACTATGAATAATCTTATTAATTCCTTCTTCTTTTTTTAAGATAAAGAATACTATTACTTCTCAGAGATGAATTTGTAGGAAGTTGCTTCTCCTCTCAGGAGAGAGTATGGAAAGGTAAAACCTCTTTTGAAATTCATAACAAATAAAAAAAGGACGCTTAGGCGTCCTTTTTTATATTCTTAAATCTTAGAAACCAGTCAACAACACCATGGCCACTTCACGCATGATCAGATCAACCACCATCAGTGCCAGAATCGCCAGAATTGGAGACAGGTCGATCATCCCGATATTCGGCATGATACGACGGAATGGTGCCAATAATGGCTCTGCCAGTTCCTGAACCACTTCAATATAAGGTGAACGGGATTGAGTAAACATCACCACCCAACTCAAGATAATGGTCGCGAAAATCAGATAACGACAGAAACGGATCAGGTCCTGAATCATGGTCACAAAAGTCAGTATTAACAGATGAATTGGACCATTTGGCATACCACCAGAAAGATACATCATGCCAAAAATTTTCAGCAAATACAGCACCACCAATAATGCCAGCGCGGCAGTATTTACCCGACCCTTCGCCAGAGTTGGCAGAATACGACTAAACACATCTACAATCTTGGTGGCCTTTACAGTTGAAAGTACCACCGGATTGTAAGGACTCACCGAAGCCAACTGCATTAAAAAGCGGAAGAATACGAGCAAAATTGCGACGTTAATGATAATGCCAAAAATTAGCGCAGAATTTGCACCCATACCTGAAGGTTCCTAAATATTAAATTTGAAAATTTACTTACTGCTGTCGCTAAGCTCTTGAGCGAGCTCCTGACTGCGTTTTGCAGCAGCAGCCAGAGCTGCCTGAATGTTTTGAGAAATCTGGGCCTGATCAAAGACTTCTAGTGCAGCCTGAGTCGTGCCATTCGGTGAAGTCACATTTTTACGTAATTCAGCTGGTGTATTTGCACTGGTAATTGCCATTTGCGCTGCACCTAATGCAGTTTGCAAGGTCAATGCAGTTGCAACTTTCTCATCTAGCCCCAGGTTCACACCTGCACGGATCATGCTTTCCATCATATAGAAGAAATAAGCCGGACCTGAGCCAGAAACCGCCGTTACAGCATCAATTTGCGCTTCAGAGTTTACCCAAATTGTCAGGCCAGTTGAAGCTAAAACCTGACTCGCCAGCTCACGGTCTGCTGTACTCATGTCTGCATTGGCGAATAAACCATGCGCGCCAGTCTGTACTAATGCTGGTGTATTTGGCATCACACGAACAATACGATCGGTACCAAGTAAGCTAGACAAAGTCGCAATTTCAGCACCTGCTACAATGGAAATAACCAATTTACCGTCCAACAAACCTTGCAGCGGTTTAAGCACATCCGCTAGCACCTGTGGCTTCACCGCAAATACCACAATATCGGCATGTTTGATTGCAGCAATATTATCATCAGTAACATTCACTTCTTTTTCAGCAAGCAGTAGACGCACTTTTTCGACTGGATCAGAAACTGTAATACGGGTTGCCGGCAAACCACGTGCAATCAAGCCACCAATTAAGGCTTGAGCCATGTTACCACCACCAATGAAACTGATATTACAATTTAAAGCTGCACTCATTTTTAATGCTCGTCTTTGTGTTCTGAAATTGAAGAGACTGAAATTGGCTGCCACCCCTCCACCTCACAATAGGCAGATTCAGCCAACCAAAATCCTTTGGGCGTAAACACGCCTAGCATAACATCATCTATGCTTAATATTTGAATTGTATGCCGCATCCATGGAAATATTTGCGCATCCTGAATGGCTTTTTTCAGTGGCCAAGAACCGACACGTCCACATAAATGAATCTTTTCGCCACCTTGGCGCTGTGTCAGTTTCAAGTGCTGATTCAATAAATCCAATGATAAACCGATTGCCGCAGACTGAATCTGAAACTGTCCTGAAGGCAAATCAATACGATCCTGAAGTCTGAAAATCATCTGCTGTTCGCCAGAAAATGGCTGTTGACCTGCCAGATAAATTTCTTTACTGAGCTTATAGACCAGCTGCTGATAACGCACATAATAAAAACCTTGCCAATGCAAAGCCGCCTGGGCATCTGCACGGGCATGAATGACTTCACGTTGTAAGCGCTGCACCATATCCAGTGCAGGCCGGTACTGTCCTTCCCCTTTCATCCAGTTAGATAGCAGCTGGCGCTGGCGCGCCAAAGACAGTTCAGAAAATTTAGATAAGTCTAAAATATTATCTTGGATACAAACAGCCGTATCCTGTCGCAATACATCCTGCAAGATTTCCTGGGCATCCTGCATCAGATCCGTGGTTCGGGCTAAAGCTGCCTGCATTTTTGGAAAGCGCTCACTTAATAGCGGCCACAAAATCTGACGTGCCCAGGCACGATCATAATCATTATTCTGATTGCTCGGATCTTCAATATTCTGAATATTCAGGTCAGCGGCCCATTGGCAAATCTGCTCACGGGAAATATCCAAAAGTGGACGCCAGATGGTTAAATCTTCTCGTATATCTACCCGCTTCATGGCAGACAGACCATCGACTCCTGCCCCAGATAGCAAACGCAGCATCAGTGTTTCTGCCTGATCCTGCTGATGATGCGCAAGAACTAGAATTTCATTGGACTGTAGATGCTTCAGATAGGCCTGATAACGTGCTTCCCGGGCCTGATTTTCCAGATTACCCTGTGTCACCTTAACTGGCTGGACAATACAGGGAATACTCAGCTTTTGGCATTCATGCTGAACAAATTTACCCCATTCAGCGCTACCACTTTGCAGCTGATGATCGACATAAATCGCACGGATTTTTTCCGGGCACAAAAAAAACATCAGATGCAGTAACAGCATGGAATCCACGCCGCCACTGCATCCGATGAGAAATTTTGTCTCTGCAGGAAAGTCCTGCAGCTGTTTTAAGAAACCAGACCTAAATTGTCGCTGCCAAACTTCATTAAACGCTGGTAACGTGCTTCGCATCGTGCCTCGGCTTCCATCGGTTGCAGTTCATTCAGCGCTTCTTTCAGTACTGCTTTCAGGTCTTGCATTACCTGATCAGGATTTAAATGAGCGCCTTCACCTTCATCCACTACATATTCCACAATACCCATATGCTGCAGTTTTTCTGCAGTCAGTGCCAATGCTTCACTGGCTTGTTCAGCTTTGTCCGCCGTTTTCCACAGGATCGATGCACAGCCTTCTGGTGAAATCACAGAATAGATACTATGAGATAGCATCACTACACGGTCTGCCACCCCAATACCCAGTGCACCACCAGAACCACCTTCACCCAGTACAGTCGCAATCACCGGTACTTTCAGGTTAGACAACTGTGCCAGACTTGTAGCAATCGCTTCAGCCTGACCACGCTCTTCTGCGCCTACGCCTGGATAAGCGCCCATCGTGTCAATAAAGGTAAATACAGGCAGATTAAAACGCTCTGCCATATCGAGCAGGCGTTGTGCCTTACGGTAACCTTCAGGATTCGCCATCCCGAAGTTATGCTGTAATTTTTCACGGGTACTACGGCCACGGTGCTGGCCAACAATCATCACAGGCTGACCGTCAAAACGCGCCAGACCACCAATCATTGCACCATCATCACCATAGAGACGGTCACCATGTAAAGCATCAAATTCAGTGAATATTTCACCCACGTAGTCCAGGAATTGTGGACGTTCAGGATGACGTGCAATTTGCACGGTCTTCCATGCTTTTGATGGAGTCGCTTTATTTTTCATAGGTTAACCGTTTTCATCCCTATAAAGGTGTTAATCAACAAATTGTTCAGACTGAATTGCGAGATCAATTTCCCAATTCCTAAACTGCACCTGTTCATCATGCAGTTCAGCCACCAGTAAAGGCCATTGTCGGGCATCACCGGCTAAGCTGAGTTGCCATTGTTGCGCATTCTTCACCTTCAGTTCAATGGCAGGAAGCATCTCATCGCTACGACTGTGATTGACCAAAACCGCCAGACGAAGCAGTAAACACAGGTACAAAAGTCGAGAACCACCGACTTTGTTGACATCTATCCTGGCATCAGCGCGCAATTTACGGCGATGATGTGCGACCAAATGTGACAGATGATTCTGGTCAACTTGCGAGAAACCGGCAATGTCCGAGTGCTGTAACAAATAAGCCCCATGACGATGATAACCACTATGACTGATCGCCAGACCAATTTCATGCAGATAAGCTGCACGACGTAACAGATCACTGTCTTCGCTATTTAAAGCTAAAGGTTGTTTCACATCATCAAACAGTTTTTGCGCGGTTTTTACCACACGTTCTGCCTGTTTGGTATCGGCATTATAACGCCCCATCAAGGCATGCACAGAACGGTCACGGATATCCTCGTGCTGGAAACGCCCGAGTAGGTCATACATCACGCCTTCACGTAATGCCCCGTCAGAATAGGTCAGGTAATCAATATTCAGAATATCAAAGACGGCATACAGAATGGCAATTCCTGCTGGCAACACCGCACGGCGGTCTTCTTTAAGGCCTTCAAACTCCATGTCCGTGACATGTTTATATTTGAGCAATTTATCTTTGATTTTTTCCAGGCCTTCACGCGTCAACTCCTCGCGCTCGTTACTCCAGCCCATATTGACACAGATCTGGCGGCAGGCTTTGATGGTGCCACTCGAACCGACCACAGCATCCCAGCCTGCTGCTTTATAGGTATTGGCAATACCGGAAATTTCTTTACGTGCCGCCGTAACGGCTTTATCAAAGGCCTTTTGATTAATATCGCCATCTTCAAAATAAGCTTTGGTAAAGGCAACACAACCCATCTGCACGGATTCGGTATGAATCGGTTCAAATTCCTCACCAATAATCAGTTCAGTTGAACCGCCACCAATATCTACTACCAGACGACGGCCACTATTGGCCATGGTATGTGATACACCTAAATAGATCAGACGGGCTTCTTCTCGACCTGCAATAATTTCGATGGGTTTCGGTAAAATTTCTGCTGCCTTTTGAATAAATTCATGGCCATTTTTTGCCTGACGCAAGGCATTAGTCGCCACGATACGTAAACGATTTGGCTGAACCGAACCCAAACGCCCCACAAAGCGTGCCAGACAGGCTAGACCACGTTGCTGCGCAGCTTCAGTCAAATTCTTATTTTCGTCCAGGCCTGCTGCAAGCTGAACTTTTTCTGACATTGATGCCACTTTTTTGACTTCGCCGTGGTCCACTCGAGCAATGGCCAAATGAAAGCTGTTTGATCCCATATCGATGGCGGCAAGTAATTCTTCATCAATCAAAAAGTCAGACATTCCAGAAATAAACCTTTAACGAATTGTGCTTAGAGTAATTCACAACCATGCAATTTAAAAGCCATTTGTATCGACAATTTAATCCCTTTTAGTTTTTTCTTTCTATGTGACAATTGTGTTACACGATTATCTCTATCGTGATCATCCATTAGACAAATTGACAATATAGGTTGAAAATTTGCATATTCCCCTACATTGTTAAAGAAGGCTATGTAATACTAAGAATTATAGCCATCTTTAAAAAATTATTTTCTGGAGCACTCCATGTCTGGCAACATCGTAAATACTACTGACGCAAACTTCGAAGCAGACGTTCTTCAATCAGACGTTCCTGTATTGGTTGACTTCTGGGCTGGCTGGTGTGCGCCATGTAAAGCAATTGCTCCTGTACTGGAAGTACTTGCTGACGAATACCAAGGTAAAGTAAAAATCGTAAAAGTTGATGTGACTTCTTGCGAAGCCACTGCAGTGAACTATAGCATTCGTAATATCCCAGCTTTATTGATGTTCAAAAATGGTGAAGTGGTTGCGACTCAAGTTGGTGCAGCACCTAAATCTAAATTAACAGCGTTCATTGAAGAAAACATTTAATCAACGCTGTTTTAAAGATAAAAATACGTGATCAGATATCGCGTATTTTTTTCGCCCAGAATAAATTGACAAACGCCTGTTTCTCTCTTATATTGCTCATTCAAGAGATCAGGAATACTAAATCCTGTCAATTTCTTACAAGACACAATACATAAGATGCCGCTCGGCAATAGAAATTGTTTTTTCACATTTCTCTTTGAAACAATCAAACAAACCTCTGAATTGTTCTTGTGCAAATTCAATTGCTGTCGTTTGAATGCTTGTATGCGGCCGAATGTTACTCCCTTTCTAACCTGTACCTCAGAACTTTGATTCTATCCGACCACCTATGAATTTAACCGAACTCAAGAAAAAACCGATTGGCGAACTCATCAAGATTGCCGAGTTTATGGGCCTAGAAGGCATGGCCCGTAACCGCAAGCAAGACATTATTTTTGCCATCTTAAAGCGCCATGCGATGAATGGTGAAGAGATTTTTGGTGATGGCGTTTTGGAAATTCTGTCAGATGGTTTTGGCTTCTTACGCTCTGCGGCAGGCTCTTATCTGGCAGGTCCCGATGACATCTATGTCAGCCCTTCCCAGATCCGTCGTTTTAACCTTCGTACAGGCGATACTATTACTGGTACCATTCGCCCACCGAAAGAAGGTGAACGTTATTTTGCACTTCTAAAAGTGAACCAGATTAACTACGACACACCTGAGAACTCTCGCAACAAGATTCTGTTTGAAAACTTAACCCCATTATTCCCAACTGAGCAATTGGTCATGGAATTGGGTAATGGTACCACTGAAGATTTGACAGCTCGTGTAGTCGATCTGGTTGCCCCAATCGGTAAAGGTCAGCGTTCTATTATCGTTGCACCCCCGAAAGCCGGTAAAACCATGTTGCTGCAAAACATTGCACAGTCAATTGTTCGTAACAACCCTGAATGTTTCCTGATTGTACTGCTGATTGACGAACGTCCTGAAGAAGTAACGGAAATGGAACGTACGGTTCGTGGTGAAGTTATCGCTTCAACCTTTGATGAATCTCCGGCGCGTCACGTACAAGTGGCTGAAATGGTAATTGAAAAAGCCAAACGTCTGGTTGAACATAAAAAAGACGTAGTGATTCTGCTTGACTCAATTACCCGTCTGGCACGTGCGTACAATACTGTAATTCCTTCATCTGGTAAGGTATTGACAGGGGGTGTGGATGCACATGCACTTGAACGTCCAAAACGTTTCTTCGGTGCGGCTCGTAATATCGAAGAAGGCGGTTCACTGACCATTATTTCTACTGCATTGATTGAAACCGGCAGTAAAATGGATGAAGTGATCTACGAAGAATTCAAAGGTACAGGTAACCAGGAAATCACGCTTGATCGTCGCATTGCTGAGAAACGTGTATTCCCTGCAATGAACATCAAGAAATCGGGTACCCGTCGTGAAGAACGTCTGATGTCAGAAGATAATCTGCGTAAAGTCTGGATTCTGCGTAAGCTTTTGCATACCCAGGACGAACTGGCGGCAATGGAATTCCTGCTTGATCGCATGAAAGAAACCAAGACCAATGATGACTTCTTCGATCAGATGAAGCGCAAGGCATCTAACTAAGTCCTCAAAAATTATAGAAAGGTCATCTAAAACGATGACCTTTTTTATTTGGGTTGACATTGATTACACAAAGAAACAAAGTCTATGATGATTTGTAAACTTATTTGCAAGTTTATGATTAATAAAATAATGGTAAGAAAAATTGTATAAGTTTTAGAGGTTTAAATCGCCTTTACCCCATATAAGTCTTTCCTTTAATTGTTATTTTCTGTTAAAAAAACCATGAATTTCATGCGTTTTTTGCACTTTTTTGAACTTGCCCTGTAGCAATTAAAAATGCGCAGTGATAGCATATTTGCAGACCAGTTAGACTGCTCCTGCGTTGTTAGTACCTAACAAAATTAGGAATAATAAAAGCACATAACAGGCTAACGTCGGTTTTTTTTAATCTCAATTTTTAGAGAGTGATGCCATGTTATTCAAAAAAATCGCTATTGCTGCTGCAGTTGCTACTACTTTAGCTTTCGTTGGTTGTGCTAAAAAAACTGAAGATGCTGCTGCTGACGCTAACCAAGCTGCATCTGAAGCTGTAGAAGCTGCATCTGAAGCTGAAGCTGCTGCTGACGCTGCTGCTGTAGAAGCTACTTCTGAAGTTGCTGCTTCTGACGCTGCTGCTGTTGCTGAAGCTGACGCTGCTGCTGCAGTTGCTACTGACGCTGCTGCTGACGCTACTGCTGCTTCTGAAGCTGCTGCTCAATAATCTAACGATTATTCAGTACGAAAAAGAGAGCCATTGGCTCTCTTTTTTTATGCCTATAAAAATCGAAATTTCTACCGGCAATCTCTATCAAGAAAAAAAGCAGATCAATTGACCTGCTCAGTTCCCACACGCTGACGGAACTTCTGCCCCGCACGGAAGGTTACGACCCGGCGTGCAGAAATCGGAATTTCTTCACCAGTCTTCGGATTACGGCCTGGACGTTGACGCTTGTCACGCAACTCAAAATTACCGAAACCTGATAGTTTGACTTGCTCACCCGAGATTAGCGCCTGGCTAATCTCATCAAAGAACAATTCGACCATTTGTTTTGCTTCACGACGGTTTAAACTCGTGAGCTCACTTAAATGATCAGCCATCTCTGCTTTAGTTAGTGCTGTCATGAAGCCCTCAATGTCGCTTGATAAGTGTTTTCTAACACTTGCAGGATATTATCCATGCCTGATTTAATTTCAGCATCTTCCAGGGTGCGGGTTGGATGCTGCCAGAGAAGAGCAAATGCTAGAGAACGCTTGCCTTCTTCTACCCCTTGTCCAGTGTACACATCGAACAACCAGTTTGACTCCAGGAGCTCACCACCAGTCTTTTCGATAAGTCTCTGAATTTCGCTAACATTAATCTTATCACTAATTAAAAGCGCAATATCACGTCGAACCGACGGAAAACGTGATAATTCTGTAAAATTAGATACATAAGTTTGCAAAACGGCTTTTTGATCGAGTTCAGCGACCCAAGTGGTTGCTAAATCCAGCTCATCTTCAAGTGATGGATGTAAACGACCTAAATAACCAATCGACTGACCATTAACCATAATTTCAGCAGATTGACCAGGATGCAACCATGCACGCTCTGAACGAACATATTCAACATTCAGACGAGCTGCTGCCAGAATTTCTTCCACATCACCTTTAAAGTCAAAGAAATCCATTGGCTGTGGCTTACCATGCCATGATTCATTGATACGTGAACCAGTCGCAATCAGGGCGAAAGTTGGAATCTGTTTCAGGTCATGAATCGATGCAGCATCCTGATAATCAAAACGCAGACCCAGCTCAAAGAAACGTACGCGGTTTTGCTGACGATTGACGTTATATTGCACACATGGAATCAAACTTGATAACAGGGTTGAACGCATTACCGCTAAATCACTTGAAATCGGGTTTGCCAATGCTAATGGATTTACTGCAGGGTTGAGCTGTTTTTCCAGTTTCAAGTCAGCAAAGCTAAAACTGATCGCTTCTTGATAACCCAAAGTCACCGCAGTCTGACGAAGCTGAGCCACTTCGAACTGATCCTGGTATTTTGCAAGTTTGACATCAATCACAGGCAAACTGATTTGAATATTGTCATAACCATGAATACGTGCAACTTCTTCGATCAAGTCCTGGTAGATTGCCATATCATAACGGTGTGACGGTGGTACCACAGACCATTGACCTTCTGCTTTCACAGTCACTTCACAGCCCAAACGCATTAACGCATCGGTAATGAAGTCTGATTCAACTTTATAACCCAGAAGTTGATCTACTTGTGCCTGTTCAAGTTCAATTGCTTCACGTCTAGGCAATACTGCTGGATTTTCTGCAACTGTAATTGGACCAAACTCACCGCCTGCAAGTTCAGCAATCAGCTGAGACGCACGGTGCATTGCCATCACTGGCAATTCAAAGTCCACACCACGCTCATAACGCTGAGAAGCATCCGTATGTAAACCGAAGCTACGCGCACGACCTGCAATGTGTAAAGATGCAAAGAATGCAGACTCCAGGAAGATCTCAGTGGTTGCATCCGTTACCGATGAAGACAGACCACCCATGATGCCCGCAATCGCCAATGCTTTTTCATCATCTGCAATCACCATCACTTTTTCGTTCAGTTCAACTTCCTGTTCATTTAACAGCACCAGCTTTTCCCCGGCTGTTGCTTGACGAACGTGAACTGCACCTTGAACCTTGCCACCATCAAATGCGTGCAACGGTTGACCCAGCTCGATCAATACATAGTTGGTAATGTCGACCAAAATGCTGTGCTGACGGATACCCGAACGAGCAAGCGCACGTTCCATCCATTCAGGGGTTGGCGCTTTGGTGTTGACGTTTTTGATCAAACGACCTAAGTAACGTGGACAGCCTTCAGTCGACACCACCACTTTCTTTTCATCAGCAATGGTTGCAGCCACTTCTTGAATTTCTGGCGCAGTCACTGGCAATTGGTTAATCACACCAATTTCACGTGCAATACCACGAATGCTGAAACAGTCACCACGGTTTGGTGTGATGCTGATGTCAATCACGTTGTCATCTAAGTCTAAATATTCACGAATATTCACGCCTACAGGTGCATCGTTTGGTAATTCTAAAAGACCATCAATTTTGTCTTCTAGATCAATTTCCGATGCGCCGCAGAGCATGCCTTGGGACTCAATACCACGAAGTTTGCCCTTCTTGATTTTGAAATCGCCCGGCAAAACCGCGCCAATCGTTGCCACTGGTGCTTTCATGCCTGCACGTACGTTTGGCGCACCACACACGATTTGGAGTGGTTCACCTGAACCGATATTCACGGTAGTTACACGTAAACGGTCTGCATTCGGGTGCTGTTCAACAGTCAGAACTTCACCTACAACAACACCTGTAAATGGTTTTGCTGCTGGAGATAAGTCATCAACTTCTAGACCAAGCATGGTCAGTTGATCAGAAAGTTTCTCGCTGTCGATGGCTGGGTTAACCCATGTGCGTAGCCAATTTTCGCTAATTTTCATTGATATAAAACCTGTAATTCAAATCTCTAGAATCCCCCTCTAACTCCCCCTTTAAGAAAGGCGGAGAACCCCAACTGATTTCGTGGAGTCCCTCTCCTTTTTTAAAGGAGAGGTTAGGAGAGGATTTAATAAAAAGTTTTAAGCAAACTGGCGTAAGAAACGCACATCGTTTTGGTAGAACATACGCAAGTCATTAATGCCATAACGCAACATTGCAAAACGCTCTACCCCTAGACCAAATGCAAAGCCTTTGTATTTGTCAGGATCAATACCAGCAGAACGCAATACATTCGGATGCACCATACCGCAACCCAGAACTTCCAACCATTTGCCACGCTCATCCATAATATCCACTTCTGCACTTGGCTCTGTAAATGGGAAATAAGATGGACGGAAACGTACTTTCAGATCTTTTTCAAAGAATTCATTCAGCAAGTTGACCAGCAAACCTTTCAGTTCAGCGAAGCTGGTGTTTTCAGCAACGTATAAACCTTCAATCTGATGGAACATTGGTGAGTGGGTTTGATCCGAGTCACAACGGTATACACGACCTGGACACACAATACGGATTGGTGGTTGTTGCGTTTCCATAGTACGGATCTGCACACCAGAGGTATGCGTACGCAGCAAATGGTTTACATCAAAATAGAACGTGTCGTGCATGGCACGTGCAGGGTGATGGCCTGGAATATTTAAGGCTTCAAAGTTGTGATAGTCATCTTCAACTTCCGGGCCAGTTGCCACTGTAAAACCTGCTTTGGTAAAGAACTGGCAGATACGTTCCTGCACTTGGGTCACTGGGTGGATACTGCCCACCTGCTGGCCACGACCGGGTAATGTAATATCAATAGTTTCGCTGGCAAGCTTTTGCTCCAGCGCAGCTTTATGCAGTTCTGCCTGACGTGCTGTCAGTGCAGCTGTAATCGCTTCACGCACAGCATGGATTTTTGCACCGAATTCTTTACGTTGTTCCGGATCCATTTTACCCAGCGACTTAGATTGTTCCGCGAGCTGGCTTTTTTTCCCCGTAAATTGCACTCGTACTTGATCAAGTGCAGCAAGGTCTTGAGCTGCTGCAATCGCAGCGAGCGCTTCAGTGGTCAGGGCTTCCAGTGACATAGTAACTCTCAAAGCAACAGGTTAGAAATATTTTTAAAAAACCCCGTATTCTAACAGTTTTTAGGCACGTTGATGAAGATGGCATGTAATGAAAATTAGATTGGCAGATGCAAAAATAAAAAGTATAAAATAAACATGATATCAATTAGATCAAATCATTATGGCAATCGATCAAATTTGGAAACAGCAACTTACTTTAGTAACTTATGGAAATGAGTACCTGTCTCAGGACTTAAGTTTCAATCGCTGGCTTCAGCATTCCATCTTTAATCAGCATCAATTTGCCTTTCGTGATCTGATTTCACAGCATCTTTTAGCGCAGCATTTTCAGGTATGGCTGGAAGGTTTGAAAAAACAGGGCGTACAACGTCTGAGTCTGCACCGCTCTACCCTGCTTGAAGATGAACAGAATCCCAATGTAAATGTAGAACTGCTGCCATTTGAATATTTCATTGTCAGCCATGAAGCCCAGAAAAAAAATGCCTGGATTATTGGTAAGGAATTACCCGAATGGTATACGGCAGATAATGACTATGAAGCGCCTGCTATGCAGCGATCCTCTCTACGTCATGAAACTTTCTGGCAATATGAACTCAACAGCAAACTGGCCAAACGTGTACTTGCAGACCTGGAACAACCAAACTGGGATGATATTCAGGCCTTTATGGATCATGAATTATTTGATACCAGATTTACGCAAGGTCTTGTTCAACCTGCTCAGCTTGGACAACCTTATTATGGTGTGTCTTCTACTGCAGATACCAGCACTACTTATCGACTGGCGTTATTACCAACCGATTATGCAGCTGACTTTGCCCATGACATGCTGTACCGTCTGGATGCGCTGGAAGAACTGATTGAAGCTAAAATCCAGCATCCTTATCATGAAAATGGTGAAGTGCTAACACCAGATCAACAGCTTGATCTACGTCATTTTTCGCAAAAAATTGATGATCTGAAAGCAAAGTTTATTGTTAAAATCGCGAATCACTACAAGACTGCAAAACTGAGTCCGAAAATCAGCGCTGATCCATTTGCAGGAATGACTACCGACGAGCATGTGACCAAACCCTCTAAAGCACACAAACCTCATGATGCTGCCAAATCCAATTCAGGCAATGTGATTACCCTGATTATTATTACGGTAATTATCTGTTTGATTGGTTATTATTTTGGACTTTAATGCTGTGCCAGAAAAGCGTCAATTTCTCGGGGCGATCTTAATCTGATCCAGTGGATATGCTGATATTCAGGCGCATGCATCAACTTTAAATAATGCTGACGATTTTTCTGGTGGGTTTTAATCATCCACCAGATGATGGAATCACGACTCAACATCTGGCTGAAACTTTCTGTATTATTCGAGTTTGGCCAAAGCGGTTGTTTGCTAATTGCCCGCTGTATGGCTCTTTTTATGGAACGATATAGATTGAGATGGAACGGTAAATCAATCCAGATCACACTGTCGATCTCAGCCCATTTGACGGGAATACTGCGAGTATAATTACCATCAATCACATAGCCATCTTTGGCCTGATCGATGGCTGCTTGAATTTTATCAAAGAACTCTCGATCCACAGTTTCCTGCCAGTTATCCAGCCAGAATAAATTATCCAGCTCGATATAACTGAAGCCTAATTTTGCCGCTAAAGCACGAGCAAAAGTAGATTTTCCCGAGGCAGAGGTACCGACCACATTTATTCTACGAAAATCTCGTACTTCATCTTTCTCATTCATTAGCACTAAGTCATTTGTCATATTTTAAATAGCTTATACTTTTTCATCAGACAAAAAAAAGACCGCTAAAAGCGATCTTTTTTCTAAGTCATAAAGACTTATGCAGCCAATGCATCTTTAGCTTTAGAAGCTAGAGCTGCAAACGCAACTGCGTCATGCATAGCAATGTCAGCAAGTACGCGACGGTCGATAATCACTTGAGCTTTTTTCAAGCCAGCGATCATACGGCTGTACGACAAACCATTTTGACGAGCACCAGCGTTGATACGCGCAATCCATAGAGCACGGAATTGACGTTTCTTCTGACGACGGTCACGGTAAGCATATTGACCAGCTTTGATTACCGCCTGGAACGCTACGCGGTAAACGCGTGAACGAGCACCATAGTAACCTTTAGCGCGAGCAAGAATTTTTTTGTGACGGCGATGAGCCTGTACACCACGTTTTACACGAGCCATTTATAATCTCCTTAGATGTACGGGCACATACGACGAACTGAAGCAACGTCACTTACGTGAACCATTACACAGCCGCGCAATTGACGAATACGCTTAGCAGATTTTTTGGTCAAAATGTGGCGTTTGAACGCTTGTTTACGCTTAAAACCGTTAGCAGTCGCTTTGAAGCGTTTAGCTGCACCACGGCGAGTTTTCATCTTAGGCATAACAACCTCTTTTGAACACCTGTTCGGCACGTCTGCACCATTGCAAAGACGCCCTGCAGGTAAGGGAGCCGATATTCTAAAGCATCTTTGTTTAAAACAAAAGCAGTATTAAAAGTAAAAAGATAGATGACAGGCACTTAATCCTTTTTCCCATAAATATTGCGCGATGAAATATCAAGCTGACTAATCCAAGCTTTTTATAATCCACGAATCTTTCTCACAAAAAACTTCTGACTCCTGCAGCAATACATGTATAGCTTGGCTTCATTATGATTTTTTAATTATCACCTTCAATATTTATAAGGCAGAAAAATAAATTATTTTGAATGAGATACTTGCCAGTATTGCCAATTCAGGAAATACTGCGCTTCAAAATTGAACATCCTCTTTGCTTGATTCAAGACCGAAACTTATGAAACGTATTCTGTGTATGACCCTGTTGTTGAGCTTCCCTTTTGCAGCAAGCTATAGCGCATCAACAAAAAAAGCACCGCAATTGCCCACACAGACCATTGATGTGCAGCCAACACATTTGACGACACGCATTGAGTGGAGCAAGTTTCCCAAACCAAAATATAGCAATGAAGATTTAAAAGGTCAGGACCGTTCTGCGGTGGTACGTATCTATGCCAACGAGCAGGGGCATATCAAACAGGCTGTCATTCAGGACAGTACCGGTTACCAGCAGCTGGATCAGCTACTACTTAATGCCGTGAAATCTGCTGAAGTTAGACCACATATTGATAATAAAACAGCACTACCGATCATTGGCTATCAGGTGTTTAACCTGAAACTGATTGACCAGGATCAGGAATTTTGCGAATACAGTTTCAACTCTAAAAATTGGCAAGCACAACAGGAGCAGCAAAAAACTAAATTCCAGTATCTAAACCAACCTGAGCTAAACGTTGATACAGATTTACTGAATGAAAACGACCGAACAGTAGAGTTTCAGATCAAAGCCAATCGCAAAGGCGAGATTAAAAAGGTCAAGATCAGAAAAGGCTCAGGCATTTATCAACTCGATCAGCAAGTAGCAAATGCATTGAAAGATACCCAGATCATTACTAAACGCCGCGCAAGTACCCTATGGTTGTATAAACCATCCAGCTTTAAGGATGAAATTCAGTTTAAACTGAATGAATGCAAATAAACCAAAAGAGGCTTCAAACCTCTTTTTTAAATCATGCTATAAGCCATGTAAATAAACAGATAACGTCCGATTTTCGCAATACTCACGATCAGTAAGAATCGAGCAAAGTTTTCCTTAAGCAATCCTGCAATTAAGGTAATTGGATCACCAATCATGGGCACCCAACTCAGCAACAAGGACCAATAACCGTATTTCTGGTAGCTCCTTTGTGCTTTTTGCATCTGCTGTTCAGACACTGGAAACCACTTCCGGTCTTTATACTGCTCAATTCTTAGACCTAAATACCAATTCACGCAAGAGCCGAGAATATTCCCAATACTGGCAACGGCGATCAAAGTAAATGCTGAATAGCTACTATTGACCAGTAATCCTAACAATACCGCTTCTGACTGCAAAGGCAATAAAGTTGCCGCGCCAAAGGCAGACAGAAACAGAATCAGTAATACCATCTAAGTGATCCGACTATTTAGCGTGTCAGTCTTAACTGTCTTTTAGCTTTCAGATATTCCATATTTGACCAGAAAAGAGCGAGTATGATTGCAAAGATACGAGACCATTTATATTTGGTTGCCAAGGGCAAAATTGCCTCAGCCAATATATTCTGATCCTTGGTATTCAGCTCATTAATAACCAGCTGAATATGCACAATCTCAGCCACAAACAAAGCTAAACAGGCAGCCAGACCAAAGATAATGCTCCAGTAAATTCGAGAATTAGTTTCCACAATTCGAGTGAAGTTCAGGAAAAATGCTTTCATGCTGATATCCAATAAAAAACCACCTGAATCGGTGGTTTTAATAACTTTTGTACATCTTAACATAACAATCGCAGATTAACTGACCTGAATCGCTAATGCTTTTTGCACCGCAGGACGTGCCTGCATACGCTCAATATAACGGCTTACTTCCGGATAATCCGCTAAATCAATACCTTGCCATTCATAACGAAGTAACCAGGGGAAAATCGCCATATCGGCAATTGAATATTCGCCAGCGACATAGTCCTGACCGACCAGCTGTTTGTCCAGTACACCGTACAAGCGCTTGGTCTCATTCACATAGCGCTCTGTTGCATAAGGAATCCGCTCTGGAGCAAAACGGCTAAAGTGATGGTTCTGTCCCAGCATCGGGCCTAGCCCACCCATTTGCCACATCAACCATTGTTCCACCTGAATCCGCTTAATCTCATCGGTCGGATAAAACAGTCCGGTTTTACGTCCCAAATACTGCAAGATGGCACCCGATTCAAAGATCGAAATCGACCGATGATCTGGTCCATCCTGATCGACAATAGCTGGAATTTTATTGTTCGGTGAGATTGCCAGAAAGTCTGGCTGAAACTGGTCATTTTCCAGAATATTGACTGGAAGGATCTGATAAGATAGCCCCATTTCTTCTAATGCGATTGTAATCTTATGACCGTTGGGTGTACCCCAGTAATATAAATCAATCATTCGTGCCTATACTCCATACACCTTTATTATGGTGTTCCAACAAAATAATGGATCTGGTCAAAAACAACAAGCAATGCTTAATAAAATAATTTTTAATTTAATTTCAATAAATTAATTAATTTTTAAAAAAATTTCACTTAAATTTCTTGAAAATTTTCGGTCTGAACACATATTTATTTCTGCATAAGGATGGTCTATCCATCTTTTGCCCTGTCGATGATCATCATGACAGCGGTGTTTTCTTATTTTTAAAACTTTGCTGACCTCAGGAGGTTCTAATAATGAGTAATATCAATCTTCATCCATTATTCCGCCGCAGCATTGGCTTTGATCGCCTCAATGATTTCATTGATTATGCCATGCAAAGCGATGCGCCAAATTATCCACCATACAATATCGAAAAACATGGTGAAAACCGTTACCGAATTGTCGTAGCCACCGCCGGTTTTAACCAGGAAGAATTGAGTATTTCTCTTGAAAATCGCTTGCTGACAATTTCTGGAAAACCTGAAGCTGTTCAGATTGAAGGTACTGAGTATCTACATAAAGGTATAGCCCGTCGTGCCTTCAAACTATCACTGCGTTTAGACGAACACATTGAAGTACAGCAGGCAGATTATGCTAACGGTCTACTCGTGATTGACCTGCAGCGTGTAATTCCGGAAGAAAAATTGCCAAGACAAATTCCGATTGGCAAAAAGTTATTGCTGGAAAATCCGGAAGAAGTCACTGAAAAAACCGTCAATGCGGAATAAGCATATATAAAATGTTCTAAAAAGGCCCTTCGGGGCCTTTTTTGTTTTTAAGCCAATCTGGATTGTGAAGTTAATAACAGAATTTTTAACTGCTGAACGCTATGAATCAGGTAATGTGGCTGATGGGCCACCAATACAGATTCACTATTAAAACCCCAAGTTACCGCAGCGACAGCAATTCTATTCCGATGAGCTGATTCTATATCAATGATCTGGTCACCAATATAGATGACCTGTTCTGGATGCAATTTGGATTGCTGCACAATTTTTCTAATCTGTTTGGCTTTGCTTTGACATCCTCACCCACCTAAAGGAGGGTGATTCCTACTGCTAGACGCTCATGCCCGAGCGCAAGAATGTTTAGAGCTGAGTTTTTATCTCTATCGTGAGCTGTACCGCAACTCACGCACTCCCATTCTCTTATTCCAAGACCCGTCCTACCTTTCGGACTACTTGAGGTGATCTCACCACAGCACGAACAGATTTGGGTGGTATAGGCTTCATTGACTTCCTCAAACAATGCCCCTGCGTTCTCGCATTTATACTTGAGCAATGTTTTTAGTGCCGAAAACCCTGTATCTAAAACAGACTTTGCCATTTTAGTTTTGACTAGTTTCCTGGCACTTAAGTCACCCACAACAATTAGTGC
>NZ_PQLP01000034.1:0-32704 GCF_002918965.1 Acinetobacter sp. ACNIH3
CTAGACAAAATGACACCAAATGAGTTTTACTATGATCAGCTACCCCAACAAAACAAGGTGGCTTAACTAGAGCGGAATATCACTTATAAATACGCTTTTAGTTGTTCAAACAAGTGGGACCACCTCTTTCAGTGCACGTATCGGATACGTAAAAGAAATAGGATTACCATGAGCCAAACCACACAA
Organism: Acinetobacter sp. ACNIH3; assembly: GCF_002918965.1. Taxonomy (NCBI): domain Bacteria; kingdom Pseudomonadati; phylum Pseudomonadota; class Gammaproteobacteria; order Moraxellales; family Moraxellaceae; genus Acinetobacter; species Acinetobacter sp. ACNIH3. Next base: position 187 of record NZ_PQLP01000034.1, read on the forward strand.
CATGATCTGATTGGTATTGCTGATGTCGCAGCCAAAATCCCCGCTTTCCTGAAAAAAGTGCCGAACTTGGTCAATGGACTTAGGCAGGCTTATTTACGTACTCCAAATACTGCTGCAGGTTTGGGTCTCGCTTTTGAAAAAGCGGTACAGCGCAACCCTGAAGGTATTGCCCTGCGTTTTGAAGACCAGAGCTTTAGTTATACAGAACTGAATGGCTGGGCCAACCAGATTGCACATTACTACCTGTCGCTAGGTGCGAAAAAAGGCGATGTCGTTGCCCTGATGGTCGAGAACCGCCCGGAAATGGTCGCCAGCGTGATTGGTCTGGCCAAGCTTGGCGTGACCATTGCCCTGCTGAATACTTCACAGGTCGGTAAAGTGCTGGCACATAGCATTAATCTGGTCAAACCGATTGCAGTCATCGTGGGTGATGAATGTCACGCCGCGGTTGCCGAGATCCGTGATGAACTGAATATCGCGGCGGACCGTTTCCACTGGTTTGCCGATCAGCCTACCCAGCAAAATTCTGGTCAGGCACCTGAAGGTTTTATCAATCTTGCTGAAGTCATTGATACTTTCCCGAAATTCAATCCATCAACAACACATAGTGTGCAAGGTAAAGATGGTCTGTTCTACATCTACACTTCCGGCACTACTGGTCTGCCGAAAGCCGTAATCTTTACCAATAGCCGCTGGACCCTTGCTTATGGCACCTATGGTCATGTGCTTAACTTGGGTACAGAGGATGTGATGTACTGCACCCTGCCACTGTATCATGCGACGGGCATGGTGGTATGCTGGTGTGGTGTGATTGCCGGTGCAGGGACATTTGCAATCCGCCGTAAATTCTCGACCTCTTCATTCTGGAAAGATGTACAAAAATTTGATGCTTCTGCAATCGGGTATGTCGGGGAACTTTGCCGTTACCTGATGGATGCACCTTCTTCAGAGCTGGAAAAAGGTCACCGCGTCAAGAAAATGATCGGTAACGGTATGCGTCCAAATATCTGGGATAAGTTCAAAGACCGTTTCGGTATTGAAGAAGTACTTGAACTATATGCATCCAGTGAAGGCAATGTCGGTTTCAGTAATGTGTTCAATTTCGACAATACTGTCGGATTCTCCCCAACTCCGTATGCGATTGTTGAATTCGATAAAGACAAAAACGAGCCGGTACGTGATGCCAAAGGTCACTGTAAACGCGTCAAAAAAGGCACAACAGGTCTGTTGATTGGTAAAATTACCCGTCGTTCGCCATTTGATGGTTATACCGATCCGGAAAAGAATAAGTCTGTCATTATGAAAGATGTGTTCTGCAAAGGTGATGCCTATTTCAATACCGGCGACCTGGTCCGCGACATCGGTTTCCGTCATGCGCAGTTTGTCGACCGTTTGGGGGATACTTTCCGCTGGAAAGGTGAAAATGTATCGACGACCGAAGTGGAAAACATGCTGACCGAGTATGACAAGATTGTAGAGGCAGTGGTGTATGGGGTGGAAATTCCAAACACCAATGGTCGTGCCGGTATGGCAGCCATTACGCTGAAACCGGAAGCTGAACTGAACGATACCGATCTGAAAGAGATGTTGAGCTGTTTCAAGAAATGTCTGCCTGCTTATTCGGTTCCGGTATTCCTGCGTATACAGCAACAGGTCGAAACCACTGGTACTTTTAAATACCAGAAAAATAAGTTGAAAGAGCAAGCATTTGATCCAAGCAAGACTAATGAGCGTTTACTGGTGTGCTTACCGGGAGCGGATGCTTATTGCGATGTAACGCCAGAAGTTTTTACTAACATCCAAGCCTATCAATATCGCTTCTAAGTGCTGAAGTTGCCTATTTTTTGTGTATATAAATTCAATTTGTTGCATTTATAATCAAACATGGGCAACTTTGTTATTTTTTACTTGCGCTGATTTCATATCTTGCTACAATACGCTCCATCAAATGATATGGGTCGTTAGCTCAGTTGGTAGAGCAGCGGACTTTTAATCCGTTGGTCCCGCGTTCGAGTCGCGGACGACCCACCATTTATTTGACAGCCTAAGATGGGTCGTTAGCTCAGTTGGTAGAGCAGCGGACTTTTAATCCGTTGGTCCCGCGTTCGAGTCGCGGACGACCCACCATCTTATCCTTCGGGATAGCGCAATTACCAAATCTTGCGTCGTAAAAATGATCTTCATCATTTCTACTCCTCAGGGTCGTTAGCTCAGTTGGTAGAGCAGCGGACTTTTAATCCGTTGGTCCCGCGTTCGAGTCGCGGACGACCCACCATTCTTCTTCTATTCTGCGAAGATCATAACACCTGTATATTCCAATCAAGATCATCAACCGATCACGGCTTTGATTTGTCTTTTCTGAATTCTTGCTCTCTTCATTTTAAAATATGCCGGGATTAATTTAGATATATTTGTGCGTTATTCGTCTAGTTGCTAGAACAAGAGCTTCTTAAGCTATGGGGCGTGGTTTCAAGTCCTATACAACCACCAAGCTACAGTTTTCTTTCAATCGTCTTATAATTTTTATCTATATCTGGGCTATGTCAACGCATCAGGATTTTTGTGAGTTTTCTTAGTGTCCCCTCGCCTTATTGTGGCGAAGGCAATTGATTATCAATATCTTTTACCAGTTCATAAGATATACGTGGCAGCACATAATGTCGATCCATCAGCTCTTGACGATTCTCTTTCTGGGTTTTTGCAATATTCATCACCAGCTTGGTATTGTCTTTGACAGTATAATACAAAACCAGGCCCTCTTTACGGTAGACCACCAGCTCCTTACGAGTGGGATTCAATTCCCAACGGTCTTTACGATAGGTTGAATAAGGTGTCGCCATCTTGTTTTGGAAGGTAAATACCTGACCATGTTGCAAGATACTGCGATATACCAGGCCATTCGGGGCAAGGGTGAGAATAAACATTGCCTTGCCATTTTTGCAGGGAGAAAAACCATCATTACAACTGACTTCCGTGTAATAGCGTCCAACGAAGTCAACCGCATAATCTGGAATAGGCTGTCCATTAAAACCATCTTCCTCTCTGAAAGTGGCATGACCGACAATATCAGTCAGTTTCTTGGCTTGAGTACTTTCATCTAGCGCTCGATTAGCAAGAGAAACAGCTACCCCCTCTTTATGGTGCAACTCAAGTTCAGTATCACTGATCGGTTTACCCGAATGACGCTCACACCCCACCAGCCCGAGTATACCCAGCAATATCACACCGAGCTGATACTCCAGTCTCTTGAAAGCTTTAAATACCTTAAATTTCATTTAATTCAACCAGATTATGAACAGCCAAGCATTTTTATAAAATCAAAGGCAGAAGATTATTATTAAATTCAGGAACCTTCGTCTTCATGTTAAAGATTCCGAGAAAAATACTTAATCCTAATTTACATAAATTTACGAATAAATTGTATTTAGACACTTTAAAAATAATAACTTAGCTCCATATTTTAAGAGGAACGTCGTTGTTCTTTTATCTTAATTATTAAGGAGACCTGAATGGCCAATGTTGGTTTATATCGCTCTAACCGCTCGAACATGATTGCAGGTGTGATGGGTGGTATTGCTGAACGTTTTGGTTGGAATGCAAATTTACTGCGTCTGATTTTCGTGGTGATCTCTATAATGAGTGCCGCTTTCCCAGGTATCCTGGTTTATCTTGTACTTTGGCTGATCATGCCAAAAAAGCAAGCTATGGTTGAACATACCCCGCATCAGTCTACGGGCTATCAACGACCAATTCGTGATGTAAATAAAGATCCGCTGTAAGTTTCCTTTTTATAGAATAAATAGTAATTCCTTTTTGCGCTGTGGCATTTCCCCTAATGTCCACAGCTTTTTTTTGCCTGCTTCAGGCGATTTAATAAATTGTTAAATTATTTCTCTAGCCTTTGCCAACCGGCTGATTTCTCTATAACTTAGTTAAAAACTCCTTGAAATGGATTCAGGATGACACAGGCTGAATGGATTGTACTGTGCTTATGTGCTGTAGCAGCACTGCTGCATGGCTTGAGTGGGTTTGGCTTCCCGATGATGAGTACTGCGGTACTATCCAGCCAATATCCATTGAGTCTGGCAGTGACCTTAGTCATTTTCCCCTGCCTGCTCCTGAATCTGTTGATGCTAAATGCTGATCCCCAGCACAGTCTGCTACAGAGCATTCGCTATTATCTCAAACAGTATTGGCCATTAATTTTAAGCAGCCTGATTGGCAGTTTGTTCGGAGTCAAACTGCTGCTATGGCTGAATGAAGGCTATCTCAAACTGCTGCTAGGAACAGTAATTATATTTTATGTACTAGATCAGCTTCGCTCCAAACCTTTTCAGAGCAACCCGCATATTCTGAGTATGGTGTGTTTTGGTTTATTGGCTGGTGTGATTGGTGGAGCGACTAATGCCATGGCTCCTTTCCTGATGATGTATCTGCTCAGCAGCCAGCTCAGCAAGACCGATATCGTCATTATCAGCAACCTGAATTTTATTGTCAGTAAACTGATCCAGTTACTTTTATTGTTCCCAATCCTGATCCAGATTAATCCACAACAACAATCCATTTTGATCGGTATTACCATTTTTGCTTTGATTGGCGTCTGGATTGGCGGAAAAATCCGTCATCGCCTGTCACAGCGGCATTTTAAATTTTTAGTCTTAGGCTTGCTGATGGTTTTAGGCATACAGGCTCTATGGCAGAGTACTGCATTACTACAACATTCAAATCATCTTTTTTTAAATTAGTATAATTTGTAATCAAACATCTTTATGATTAGAAAGATTCTTCATAAAAATTAGCTGTATAAAAACAAGGAGTGTGCGTATGACAAGTCAAAACCTTGCCACCCCCACCAACGTTATGCCTAAAGGCGTAATGAAAGGATGGATCCTGATTATCATCGCGGCCATTGTAGCCTTTATCCTGTATCAGGTTTTACCTTATGACCAGAATGCTAGCAAAGGTCTGGCTCTGCTGGCTTTTATTGGCATTTTATGGCTGACAGAAGCAATTCATATCACTATTACTGCCCTGCTGATTCCCATACTGGCAGTACTGTTAGCCATGCCGATGGCCGACGGCGATGCGCTGGTACCCATTACCACCCAAGCTGCTTTAACCACCTTTGCCGATCCGGTTATTTTCCTGTTTTTTGGTGGTTTTGCACTGGCAACGGCGCTGCATATCCAGAAACTGGACAAGAAAATTGCCATGTGGATTATTTCCTTATCCGGTGGACATTTGGGTATTTCAGTATTGGCCATTTTTGCCGTGACTGCCGCCCTGTCCATGTGAATTTCTAATACGGCTACCGCAGCCATGATGTTACCGCTGGCGCTGGGTTTACTTTCGCATCTGGATGTCGAGAAAGAACGTAAAACCTTCGTATTTATTCTGCTCGGGATTGCCTACTCCGCCAGTATTGGTGGTCTAGGTACAATCGTAGGTTCGCCACCGAATGCCATTGCTGCCAAAGCGCTGGGTTATGACTTTGCAGACTGGATGAAAATTGGTTTGCCAATGATGTTCATTATCTTGCCTGCGATGCTGATCAGTCTTTATCTAGTGCTGCGTCCCAAGCTGAATCACAAAGTACAGTTTGTCACTGAAGATATTCCCTGGACCCGCAGCCGTATTGCCGCAATGGTGCTATTTATCTGTACTGCCCTGGCCTGGATTTTCAGTAAAAAGCTGACCGAGAACTTTGGAATCAGCCAGCCAGATACCTGGATTGCGATTCTGGCCGCATGTATGGTGGCAATTTTAGGTACCGCAACCTGGAAGCAGATTGCAGAGAACACCGACTGGGGCGTGCTCTATCTGTTTGGCGGCGGCCTGACCTTGAGTGCCATTTTAAAAGATTCAGGCAGCTCTCTGGTCTTGGGGCAAACTCTGGCAAATACCTTTGGTGATACTTCACCTTTAGTGATTATCTTTGTGGTAGCAACCTTCATCATTTTCCTGACCGAATTTACCAGTAATACCGCATCCGCTGCACTACTGGTGCCGGTCTTTGCCGCCATTGCCGATCAGATGGGAATGCCTAAAGAAATTCTGGTGATTGTGATTGGAATTGGTGCATCCTGTGCTTTCATGCTGCCTGTAGCAACACCGCCGAATGCGATTGTCTTTGGTACCGGTTATATTCAGCAGTCGGAAATGATGAAAGTTGGCTTTGTCCTCAACATCATGTGTATTTTCCTGGTATCGCTATTTATTTACTGGTTCTTTCTCTAAAGATGAATGGATTAAAAAAGCACGCTACGGCGTGCTTTTTCATTTTCGAAGATAGATCTACATCCGTCCAGATCAGGCACTCAGCTTGAAATGATTTAACTCCTGATATAAAGCGGCAATCATGTCAGCACGGCTAATGATACCGACCAGCTGACCTTCGTCCAGCACCGGAATATAATTAAAGGAACGCTCAACGAAATACGGCACCAGGTCCTGAATCGGCTGGCCTGGTTGTACAGTCACCACCTTCCGGCTCATGATATGTCCGACTTCAGATTCCCAGCCACTGCGAATGTCGGTGGCACGCTCAAACCATTCCACCAGCTGGTACATCGCCAAAGTTCCAACCAGTTTCTTTTCCGCATTCACTACCGGTAGGCTCATCAGATTCATCTGTCGGAATTTCGCCAAGGCATGCCGAATATCATCACTTTCCTGCAAGCTGGCAACGTCTTTACTCATGATATCCTGACACAGGAACGGGCTGTCAGCACGTTCACTGGCCTTGCTCTGTGCTTCCAGAATAATTTTTTGCAGGTCATATTCACTGATATCCAGTAACTGGGTCTGTTGATCAAGTACAGCCTGAATATCCTGCGGCTGAATCGTCACTTTCTGGGTCGGGGTTGGATCTTTAGAACGGGTATTAATCTGCAGCTGTTGCGGATAAGCCTTACCCAACATCCGGTTAAATACAATCGCTACCACCATTAACAGTACCGAGTTCAGCAAGACCGGATAGAACACAAAAGCATAGCCCAGCTCATGAATGGCATTGCCGCCCAGTACCGCTGTAATCGCCACCGCCCCACTCGGTGGATGCAGAGAATCGGTGCTTAGCATCAATATAATCGCAACTGCTACGGCCAGACTGAATGCAAGGGTCAAGCTGGGAAACAGCAAAGTACAGCTCACCCCCACGATCGCAGCAATAGTATTTCCAACCACCATATTCCACGGCTGTGCCAGCGGACTGGCAGGTACGGCAAACAGTAATACTGACGAAGCACCCATCGGCGCGATATACCACGCCTGAAAATCACCCAGTGCCCACAGGCTGATTAAAGACGACAGTGCCAGACCGATCAATGCACCTAAACCACACAGAATACGGTCTTTGACAGGGAGAATTTTAAAATTTGGCTTAAGGCTTTGCAGCCATTCTGAGGAACTATGCAACACGGTTGGCCTGAATTATTGTTTTGGGGAGTGCAGGCATTATAAAACCCTTGGCTTTAAAGATGTATTTATTTTATATCTTTTACTCATTGGTTTTTTTGCTTATGCTGAGGGTGCTCTATCTAAAAAATTATAATCAGGGCCGCGCCTAAGCGGCGTATTTTCTTCTCTCAAACAAGAATAAAAACGATGCATTTTCTAATCCAGCCTTTACAACAAACCAAAACCGGAATTGCAGTACAACTGTTGCTGGCACCTGTACTCGGTTTAGCCTCACTCTATGGCCCTTTGATGTTAGTGCTGCTGATCTTGCACTTGTTATTCCTGGCTATGACCTCAAGCTCATTTCTACTCTCGATGGTGACTTTCATGCTGATCATGTACATTTTCGGACTGCTGTTCTATCTCTGCCTGATCTATATTCCTTTATGTATCAGTCTATTCGTATTACACCATCTACAGCAGTTTCATATCTTCAGTATTGTACTGGTGGGTATTCTGGCAACGCTGATTCTGGCTTATTTCCTAAGTTCCAATGATCTGCTCAGTACTCTATTCATGATTTCCTGTTTTAGCCTGCCCTCTATCGGATTTTTTATCTTTCTCAGTCTGCGTGCGCATGAACAGGCAGTTGCGTCAGGCGAATAAAAAGCGGCGCAGGCAATTCATGGATAACCTTTGCCACACCCTTGTAAAATCCTTATAATCAAGCACAATTTTTCTCTAATTTTAAGTGGATGACCATGAGTCGCGCCATATCGCATATTGATACCTTCCAAGGCTTAATTCTTGCCTTACAAAACTACTGGGCGGAGCAAGGCTGCGTCGTTTTGCAACCTTACGACATGGAAATGGGTGCAGGGACATTCCACACTGCAACATTCCTTCGTGCGCTAGGTCCTGAAACCTGGAACGCGGCTTATGTTCAGCCATCACGCCGTCCGAAAGATGGCCGTTATGGTGAAAACCCGAACCGCCTGCAACACTACTACCAGTTCCAGGTGGTATTAAAGCCAAACCCGGACAATATCCAGCAGCTTTATCTGGATTCTTTAAAAGCCATCGGTATTGATCCTTTAGTTCACGACATCCGTTTTGTGGAAGACAACTGGGAATCTCCAACACTGGGTGCTTGGGGCTTAGGTTGGGAAGTTTGGCTGAACGGTATGGAAGTGACTCAGTTCACGTACTTCCAGCAAGTTGGTGGTGTTGAATGCTACCCGGTAACAGGCGAAATCACTTACGGTTTAGAGCGTCTGGCAATGTACTTGCAAGGTGTTGATTCAGTTTACGATCTAGTTTGGACCAAAGGCCAGTTCGGTACAGTGACCTATGGCGATGTGTTCCATCAAAATGAAGTAGAACAATCGACCTATAACTTCGAATATGCGCCTGTCGACAAGATGTTCGAACTGTTCGATTTCTACGAAGCTGAAGCAACGCGTTTAATCGAAGCGAAACTTCCACTTCCTGCCTATGAGCAAGTGGTAAAAGCATCGCATAGCTTTAACCTGCTTGATGCACGTGGCGCAATTTCTGTGACTGAACGTCAGCGTTATATCTTACGTGTACGTACATTGGCACGTTCGATTGCAACCAGCTATGTAGCAGCACGTGCTGAACTTGGTTTCCCAATGGCAGAGCCTGAGCTTCGTGATGAAGTTTTAGCGCAGTTAAAAGCACAAGTTGAAGCGGAAGCAAAAGTTGAATCTAAGGAGAGCAAATAATGTCTAAACATACAGTATTGTTCGAATTAGGCTGTGAAGAACTTCCACCAAAAAGCCTGAAAAAATTACGTGATGCTTTGCAAGCTGAAACGGTTAAAGGCTTAAAAGATGCGGGTCTTGCATTCGATTCTATCGAAGCGTATGCAGCACCACGTCGTTTGGCATTAAAAATTGTCAACGTTGATGGCGCGCAAGCAGACACGCAAAAGCGTTTTGACGGCCCTGCGAAACAGGCCGCTTTTGATGCTGAAGGTAACCCGACCAAAGCGCTTGAAGGCTTTATGCGCGGTCAAGGCATTACCGTTGATCAAGTTTCTACTTTCCAAGCCGGTAAAGTTGAAAAAGTTTGTTATTTGAAAGACGTGAAAGGTCAAAGCCTTGACGTTTTACTGCCACAAATTTTACAAAATGCTTTGGATAACCTTCCAATTGCAAAACGCATGCGTTCTGCGGCAAGCCGTACCGAATTCGTTCGTCCTGTAAAATGGGTGGTGTTGTTAAAAGACAATGATGTGGTTGATGCAACCATTCAAGACCACAAAGCGGGTAATGTGACTTACGGTCATCGTTTCCATGCACCTGAAGCAATCACACTTGCTCATGCAGATGAATATCTTGCAAAGTTAAAAGCAGCGCATGTTGTTGCATCTTTTGAAGAGCGTCAAGCCATCATTGATCAACAAGTCAAAGCATTGGCTGATGAAGTGAATGCGATCGCGATTGTGCCTGCGGATCTTCGTGATGAAGTGACTGCACTGGTTGAATGGCCTGTTGCGCTTCGTGCCAGCTTTGAAGAACGCTTCCTTGCAGTTCCTCAAGAAGCACTTATCACCACCATGCAGGACAACCAAAAGTACTTCTGCTTAGTAAATGCGGACAATAAACTTCAACCGTACTTCATTACTGTGTCAAACATTGAGTCAAAAGACCCGACACAAATTATTGAAGGTAACGAGAAAGTGGTTCGTCCACGTTTATCAGATGCTGAATTCTTCTTCCTACAAGACCAAAAACAACCGCTTGCTTCTCGTAAAGAGAAATTAGCGAACATGGTCTTCCAAGCAGAATTGGGTACGCTTTGGAATAAGTCTGAACGTATTGCAAAACTCGCTGTAGCTTTAGCGCCAATTACAGGTGCAAATGCGGCTGATGCTGAAAAAGCGGCACTTCTTGCGAAATGCGACTTAACCTCTGAACTTGTGGGTGAATTCCCAGAACTTCAAGGCATCGCGGGTACTTACTACGCACGTCTTGAAGGCGAAAATGACGAAGTTGCTGAGTCTTTAGGTGAGCAGTATTTACCTAAATTCGCAGGTGACGTTTTACCGAAAACTAAGACAGGTACAACGATTGCACTTGCAGACCGTTTAGATACTTTGACTGGTATTTTCGGTATTGGTCAAGCGCCTACAGGTTCTAAAGACCCGTTTGCACTACGTCGTTCTGCGATTGGTATCTTACGTCTCGTGACTGAAAATGAGCTTGATGTGTCGATTGAAGACCTCATCAAACTTGCTCTTGCTGCTTATGGCGATGTATTGAAAGATCATGATAAGACGCTAAATGATGCTGTTGCATTCCTTGAAGGTCGTTACCGTGCGAAATACGAAGACCAAGGCGTTGCTGTTGATGTAATTCAAGCCGTTCAAGCGTTGTCTCCAAAATCTCCTCTTGATTTTGACAAGCGTGTAAATGCAGTCAATCACTTCCGTGCCTTGCCTGAAGCTGCTGCTCTTGCTGCTGCGAATAAGCGTGTTGCCAACATTCTTGCAAAAGAAGCTGCACCTGAAGGCTCAGTGGTTGAAGCAAACTTGGTTGAAGATGCTGAAAAAGCATTGTTCGCTGAACTTGCGAAAATCACGCCTGTGGTTGAGCCGTTATTTGCTGCCAAAGACTACACTGCTGCATTGTCTGCACTTGCTGCACTTCGTGCACCAGTCGATGCGTTCTTTGATGGTGTCATGGTGATGGCGGATGATGCCGACCTGAAAGCAAACCGTTTACGTATGCTTGCTCAGCTTCGTGAATTGTTCACGAAAGTAGCTGATATTTCGGTGCTTCAACACTAAGTTCTGATTTAATAAAAAACCCGCTTTAGAGCGGGTTTTCTTCTTCCATCTTAAAACGAATTGAACCTGGTAATTTAGAAGCGTGATAACCTGTTCTTCTAGAAGCCACATGAATGACATTACTTACATTTTTTTCATTAGATAATGTAGAGATTTCAATCTGATTAGCTTCAGCTTGCATTCGTATATAGCCTCGCATCATTTTTTCTCTAAACGTATAGTAGCCTTTACCATATTCAAACTTGGTTAAAAGAATTTTCCCACAATTCTCTGTAGTTAAGTTCTTAATTCTACTAGAAAATTGACTGTAATTTAATTTAATAAAATCTATTTTATTCAAATCAAATCTAACTTGCTCACAGATAACATCGTACATTTTGTACATTTCTTTAAGATAATCACCTTGCCAATCTACTACTGCTGTAGCCCACATTACTTCTTCATAATCTTTAGTTCTTTGCTTTAAAGCCATCTCATAAGGTTTTGAGAATTCAGCAACTGTATCTTTAATAGCTACATTAATAGCATTATAGAAATCGTCCCATTCAACCTCTGTAGCAACTTCTTCTTTTTCCCACAAAACCCATAACAGTTTTTCTAAGATTAAATGCACATAATATGGAAAACCATCTGAGACCGCTGCGATACGGATATAAATATCACGGCATATATCAATATCAAATTTATTTAAAACATTTTGAATAATTTCAAAACGGCCTTCCCAACTTAATCGTGGCAATTCAATAGTCTCTAATTGCCTAATCGCCGACTGATGAGCCCCCAGAATGTCATGTATAGTCGCCCCTACCCCCGTAAATATAATTTTTATATCAACCTCTTTGTCACCCAATTGTTTAATTAAATCAGCTAATAGAGTGATTTCATTTTTATCAGTCATTCTATCGACTTCATCAACTACAATAATTGGTCTTTCAGAATGTATTTCAGCTACTTCCTTTAAAACTTCAACACAATCACCTAAACTTTTTAATTTATTACTAAAGTCTTCTAAAGTTTCTTCATTCTTTATTAAATACGATATCCATTTAAACTTGAGTCCATACTCTTCCGAACGTTTCTTACTTTGTCCAATTCTCCGATCAAAAGCTTGCAATGCAATATTTGAAACTAAGTTTTTTATACTAGTATCAGGTGCACATGAAACATCAATAAATTCACGATCGGAACTTTGATACTGGTTTGCTGCTGTTTTCGCTAAAGAAGTTTTACCTACTCCTCTTTCACCAAAAATAAAAATATTTCTTCCTTTCGACATTAAAGCTCTTTCAATTTGAGTAAGCTCTTTCTGGCGGCCATATAAATATTCAATACTAGAAATTGGAGAAGAAGGTGATAAAGCCCTATTTAAATGCTTCCCAAATTCATATTTGTCTTTATAGTTTTTTATCGCCATACCAACCTATTTTTTATCAAAAAATCCAATATTTATTCACTCTAAAACATTCCAAACCATAATTAAATGTTTAACTAAATAAATAATTTTAATTGTTATACAGCTTTAAGATGTATAGGCATATTCATGTATATTTCATATACTCAACCTAACAACACTCAACAAGAAAGAATCATATGAAATTTAAAGCTCTTATTTTGACTGGTCTTGCGGGTATTGCCCTTTCAGCGTGTACATCTCAACCGACTGTTCCTCAACTCCAACTGGGCGTATTACAGGAAGTACAGAATCTTGAAGTTTATCCTGAAACGACGAACAACAGTGCAAAACTGACTAAGTTCATGGATAAATGCGTGATCGAATTTAGAGGTCAGCTTGAAAGCAGCCGCGTAATTGAACAATGGTCGTTTAAAGGTTTGACCCTGATTGATGCCGGTTCAGCAACTTTCCAGCGTGACAATACCAGCACTGCACAAAAATTTGACCTGCACAGCGAAACTGCTCAAAAGAACTTCCTGGCACTACGCAATCACTTTGCCAAAGAAGCAATCGAACAGTGTAACTAAGTACCACGCCCTATATTTACATCAAATATGGGGCAGCTTCTCTTTCAAATAATCTTCCTATCAAATTTATTCTCTACTTATTCTTGAGATCAGCCAGCTTTACTCCCTTTTTTCTCGGATCATTTAAGTGAATCGCACAGAATATTCATTGTTTTTACATTGCCGTCCATTACACTGAAAACAGAATCAAGACCGTTATCCCAATCTGCGAGGTCGATCCCTTATGACCCTGAAAAAAACGACGATGAAAAAAACCAAGATCCTCAGCACCGCATTATTAATGTGTGCGCCTATTTTTATCCAGACTGTTCAAGCCAGTGAAACGCAGCAAGATGCAAAACCGATTGTTCCTTATGGTGATAATCCCAATCTGCTGCATGTATTTGCTTATAAAACCCAACAAGGTGTAATCAAGACCGCTGAAAAAGTGGGTGCAGCAGCAGAAAAAGGCATTGCCAAGATCAAGCCGGGTGTGGATCGTGCCTGGGACAATACCAAATCCACCGCAGCCACCACCATTGAAAAAGTAGACCAAGGCGCAACGCAAGTGGCTCAGCAAACCGGTCAGAAAATCCAGCAGACCAAAGATGTCTGGCGCGGTAATCAGCAACAGCAAGTCCCGATTGAGCAGCAGCCCTTAAGCCAATCTTCAACAGCAACGCAAAGCATTACACCGCAGTCACCATCCAGTTCAGGTGGTGCAACCAGTTATGCAGTGGATGATCTCTAAAAAATAGGATATTAAAAAAAGCCCTTTATGGGCTTTTTTTGAGCATGAAGATATTCAAAACTTTCTTTATACTTAGTTAAAATAATGAGAAAAATAAAAATGAAAAAGGTGCTCCTCAGCTTTATAGTCGGTATTCTATTTGGTGTTTCAATCCTGTATATCGTTTTACTGGTTTCTGGTAAAAGGGTTACTTCTCCTACCGAAGTCCATAATGAATTATCCCCTGTCCCAAGCCTTTCTACTTCAAATCGGTATACTCATAAATCTGAAGGTAAAAAAATTCAGCACATTGGATATCTGGAGGAAGATGAATTTAAATCTACTGAAGGTAATGAGGCAAATCTCTATCAATTACCAGGTATGTGCAAGTTAACGATTGGTCTCTATGGCGAAACTATTTATAGCTATCGCACTGCTTATTTTCACAAAAATCACTTAATTTACATATTTGAAACCGACTATCGAACTTCTTATAGTCAATTCCCTGATAAGAATACACCTGAGTCCAAACGTATTTATCAGGAAATAGTCTTCAATCCAAATTCCCAACTTGTACAAGACGAATTTTCTAAATTATGGTCTAAATACATTAGCCCAGAAAACAAAAACAAATGCTGATCAAATTCGATCAGCATTTTTTTTGTTATGGACAAGTTTTAATTCACCTGGCGAATCGGCTGGCCTGCCTGAAAGGCTTTAACATTTTCCACCATCTGATCCACGATGCGCTGGCGGGCATCGACACTGCCCCAGGCATTATGCGGTGTAACGATCAAATTCGGAATGTCTGGATCGAGCAGAATATTGCCCTCTTTCGGCGGCTCTACTGTCAGTACATCGGTGGCAGCACCTGCGATTTTGCCTTCACGTAATGCCTGTGCCAGAGCCGCTTCATCAACAATACCGCCACGCGCACAGTTAATCAGGAAAGCACTTGATTTCATAGCTTCCAGCTCGGCACGGCTGATCAGGTTACGGGTATCTTCAGTTAGTGGGCAATGCAAACTCAGGAAATCAACCTGTGGCAATAACTCCGCGAATGGTACACGTGAGGCATCCCCCGGACGGTTGGGTAATGATCCGATCATCACATTCATACCAAACGCTTCTGCCAATTTGGCGACAGCTTTACCCAGTTCGCCATAACCCACAATGCCGAGAGTCTTACCAGACAGTTCTACAATCGGTGCATCCAGCAAACAGAATTGCGTCGCCTTTTGCCATTCGCCTTGTTGTAATTTTTGCTGATAAGGCAGGAAAGACGTCGCCAGATTCAGCATTAACATGAGAGTATGTTGGGCGACAGCGGAAGTGCCATAGGCTTGGCAGTTACACACGACAATATTGCGTGCTTTGGCTGCGGCCAGGTCGACATTATTGGTGCCAGTCGCAGAGATTAAAATCAGTTTCAGTTGAGGGCATTGCTGAATGGTTTCGGCATTTACTATGACTTTATTGGTGATGATGACATCGACATCTTGCACGCGTGGCAAAAGTTCAGCCACAGAAGTAGCAGGATATAATGTTAACTCGTCAAATACGCCATGCAGCGCCTGAAAGTCGAGATCCTGTTGATCTAGAGAAGCATAATCCAAATATACGGCTTTCACGGCCTGACCCTCAATCCTGTTAGACAATTTATCCTGTCATTTAAAACAAGTCATACAGGGTTTTCAACCGTTTTTTAGACTTTATCCTGCCTTGTTTAATCGAGTGGTTTATCCAGATGGTTACGCACAGAATGACGAATTTTATAAACAATATAAACGGTCAGAATCATCAAAAATACGATAGTTGCACTCAGGAAAATAATGGTCGGGTGTACGCTGTCTTTGGCGAATGCCAGATTGGGCAGGCCCAAAGTTAGCATTAAAAATATGGTGGCGAACTGTGTAGATTGCATAAGATGTACCCCCTTCTCACGAAAACGATCGCGTGCGGTGATGAAAAATCCATACCGCATAACTACATCTTATGCCAGCAAAACAATAAGTCAAGCCATTGTTTTTAAGTGATATTTCAAGTTAATTTGCTTCACTGCGTGTCACAAAGTGCGTATTTTTGTCACTGTCATCAACAAACGCCGCTGCACCGTATTCATCAGTTTTGAGACTTAATTCCTTATAACTGAACATATAGAAATCTGTATAACGTTTCATCAGAATTGGGTGCATTCCGACCGAAAGCGGTTCCTGTTCCTTGACCAGCTTCATCATATGACGGTCATTCATGACGACGAGATAACGTTCGTCATTCAAGCTGATGGTCAACAGGCCATTGCCGCGCGCATAAATTGGAATCAGGAATTTATGGTTCAGCGCAATCGCCTGATCGGCATAGCTTTCAATCTTGTTACTGATGACATTGAACACCAGACCATGCCCATAGATATCCAGCAGGATCTGACGGTTTTCCTGTGGCAGATTGACCTGAATGCCGAGTTTCATCAGATCATGCTGATCCACCTGTTTATTGCTGAGTAACTCACGCAAAATGGTCTGCTTCTGATTGGCATCAAAGAACTGTGAATCGAGTTGCAGGTCATTATTTTTCAGGATACGGCCTAAGGCCATCCGATGTCGTGGCAACAGGTTTTCAATCACCTTACGGTAATAGAACTTGCTGTTCTTTTTGACCCGGCGCATCTTCTGATAAAAATAGCTGGCATCAAATTCATGCAGCAGGAAATCATTCACCAGTTCGGAGCTTGCCAACACGGCAATCGCATCATGATTGGTAAAGGCCAGATGCAATACGTGATGTGGCGGCAGGACTTCTCTGAGCTTATGATAATGTGCACGGTCCTGTGCATAGTGCGGATCATAAATAATAATGTATTCACGATCCTCACTGACATCTGCCTTAGTAATGCGCATCTCGCCATTCAGTTCCGGCTGATAGAACATGTTATAGCGGGCGTCTTTCACATCTTCCGGATCAATCGAGTATTGCGGCACCATGGCTACGGCGCGCTGTACATCCAGAGCATTGGAATATTTAATCGCCGCATAACCGCCCATTGAACCGCCATAGGCAATACGCTGCTCAAATGGTGCAATCAGTTCAGCAATCGCGTCCAGCATGGCCTGCATAGACGCTTGTGGAAACCAGGATTTATCCTTGGGCATAATCCCGAGCACATTGAATTCAAACTTTTGCAGCGACTTCTCTGCATTGATGGTGGTTCCCTTGGCACGGGTAATCAGATCCCCAAAGGAGAAGATCAGTTCTGAAGATGAACCCGGCATAAAGATTGCGCGAATGTGCTCATCTTCAAAGACGATTTGTTTTTCCATAACTTTCCCATGCCTATAAAACGAACGCTTCCATTACAAATTCAATGGCGCAAAACGATGCAAAAATGAATATGCTATTTTATAGCGAAGACCAAGATTAAAAAGCGCAAAATATGACACAATCATTACATCCTGCTGCACAACAAGGTTTTAGCAGCGCTGCTGAGCGCTATCAGCAGGTGCGCCCAAGTTATCCTGAAGCATTAGTACCCTGGTTGCAACAGCAGCTTGGCTTACCCCATCATGCCAAATTACTTGATTTGGGTAGCGGTACCGGTAAATTTCTGCCCCAGCTGAAATTACTCAGTTCGTATATTCTGGCGGTTGATCCTGTCGCGGAGATGTTAACGCAACTCAAGCAGGTTCATCCAGATATTCCGACCTTGCAGGCGATGAGTGACGCCCTGCCGCTAGAAAATGCCTTGATGGATGCTGTATTTTGCGCACAGTCTTTTCACTGGTTCGCCAATTTCGACAGCCTTAAGGAAATTCATCGGATTCTGAAAGATCAGGGCTATCTGGTCCTGATCTGGAACCAGCGTGATATTAATGTCGACTGGGTCAAAGCTCTGGAAGACTTTATTCTTCCCATGGAAGGCGATACGCCACGCTACCATAGTGGTCAATGGCGCAATGTATTCCAAGATCAGCAGCTGTTTCGACCGGTAGCAGAAACGACTTTGCAGCAGTTCCATTCTGGAACCGTCGAACAGGTGGTGTCCAAACGTTTGCTCTCGACCAGCTTTATCGCTGCCCAGTCTGATGATACACAGCAGCAACTCAAATCTCAGTTTGAACAGATCGTTCTAGACCATACTGGCAAGCAGCCTGATGAACAGATTGACTTTCCCTATATCACCCATGTCTATGTCTTTCAAAAAATTCCAACGCCTTGATAAAACTTTAACAGGACAAAACAATGCCAAATATTCAGAACCTCAGCCGCATCACCTTGCTTGCCTCTAGCCTGTTGCTGGTGGCGTGTAATCAGAAAGATGCGCCGAAACAGGAAGCGACTCCGCAAAATGAATCAGCTGAAGAAGTGATGAAGGAACTGAAAACACAACCGGTGAAAGATTTTCCGCAAACAGCGGATGATCAACATGATATTGCCGTACTGGATGACTTTGAGCAGCGCCTGCAATCCTTAAATGAGGATATCGAAGCAGAAACTGAGCGTATGCGTAAGGAAGGCAATCTGACTGAAGAATTTATGCAGCAACGCCAGCGTGACCATATCCAGTCTGCACTGACTTTATTAAAAAGTCTGGAACTGAAAACTGAACAGGGCCGCTATATTCAGGGGCTAATTTATCAATACTGGGAACAACAGCAAAAACTGCTGGGCACAGCCTCTTCAGATAAAGCGATCCAGCATGATGCCAAGGAAAATGTAAAAGGTTTGGGACAGTATCTGCATGCTCAGGAACAGCTGGAACACTGGCGTAACCAGTATGCAAAAACTCAGGCTAAAGCCCAGTAAGTCTGATCTGCTTTCTGTTAAGGACGTTCATGATATTGCGCTAAGGTATCGTGAATGTCCTCCCACTCAGCTTTAGAACCGACATAGAAATGGCAAGTCGGTTTCTGCTCAATCGGTGTATCCAGACTGCCAATACGCAGACGATAAACATCCGGCAGATCTGCTTTCACGCTATAAATCGGAGAACCACATTCGCTACAGAAATTTCGACTCACGCCGGTCGTGGTAGTGAATGACTTCAGCAGTTGCTGTCCTTGCAACAGACGAAAATCTGCTTTGGCAATCGGACTATTGGTAGCAAAGGCAGTACCGGTAGCTTTACGGCAACGGCGGCAGTGACATTGAATAATATCACCCAGCGATCCACGAACTTCATACTGGATTCCACCGCAGAGACAGCTACCGGCATAATGATCTTGAGTCGACATATCAGCAAACATCCTTGTGAATGCTTTTCGCCCAATATAGCTTAAAAAATTACTGACTGTGAATGTCTAAAATATCTTCGCTTCAAGCAGAATCAGACAGATAAGCCGCGACACCTTCACCCGCTGCACGACCGGTTGCCATACAGGCAGTCAACAGATAACCACCGGTGGGCGCATCCCAGTCCAGCATTTCTCCACATAGGAATACATAGGGATTGGATTTAAGTTGCAAATGTTCCGTCAGCACATCACGTTTTACCCCACCTGCGCAGCTAATCGCCTCTTCAATTGGACGGAATCCCTGCAGAGAAACCATCAACTGTTTAATTTGCTGTGCCAGATGTTCAGCATCCTGCCAGATATTTTTAGGCACCAGCTCTCGCACCAGTGCAGCTTTAGCACCTTCCAGTCCTGCCTTGCGCCAGACATTGCTTAAAGACTGTTTCTTGCTGGGTTGCAGTTTATGCGCTAGTTGCGCTGCGCTTTGATCGGGAAACAGGTCCAGATACAGTTGCATGGGCTGACCACGTTTGACCTGTTCACGCAAACCACGCCCCTGTTTATAGATCAAGCCGCTTTCAAGACCATAATGACTGATGACGATATCACCCATAGTCTTGTCACTGTCTTCCACCCAGGCTGCAACCCGTTTCAGTGGTTGACCAAAGATGGGCTGCATAAATCTGGACCATGGATACTCTACTCCGGCATTACTGGCTTGAAAAGGCTCAATTTCTTCTGTCTTTAGCCATGCTTGCCATTGACCATCACTGCCAAGCTTTGACCAGGATACCGCGCCACAGGCGAGAATCATCGCATCAAAGAGTTCTGTTCGTAGCTCATCAGTTTTTAGATCCAATAGTTCCAATTGATTCTGTTTTAACTGGGTCACCTGATGGCGGTAATGAAACTGTACCCCCTGCTCGGCCAGACGTTTTAACCAGGCACGTAACAGTGGAGCGGCCTTCATTTCGGTTGGAAACACCCGTCCAGAAGAACCAATATAGGGTTCAATGCCTAAGCCTCGCATCCATTCTTGGATCCAGGCGGCATCCCAGCGTTTTACCCACGGCGCCAGCCATTCAGCCTGATCATAACGCTGGATAAACTGTTCTACCGGTTCAGCATGCGAGATATTCAGACCGGTCTTGCCTGCCATCAGAAATTTGCGCGCAGCTGAAGGCTTCTGCTCATAGACATGTACGTCATAATGCTGCTGGCTCAGCACTTCTGCTGCCATCAGCCCTGCCGGGCCAGTACCAACAATCGCAATGCGTTTACTCATGGCTTATTCCACAGGCGCAACATTTTGCCCCTGTAGAGGCTGGAAATCATCAAAGCGGGTGGTATAACCCTCAGGTTTCGTAATAATGAGCTGCTGACAAAGTTCACCACGTTCCAGATATTTGATCTCAAAATGAGTACGGGCCGAATCGGATGCAATGATCTGCTTGTCATAAGGCAGGTTCCATAGCTCTTTCATCTGCTGTTCAGCTTCATCAATATATTCCGGAATATTACTTGCCAACGTAATCGAACCACCTGTTTTCAGCCGTGATAGCAAAAATTCAAAGAACGGCATATTGGCCCAACGCTGTGCCGGGTTATGTGGTTCCGGATTTGGATATAGGACAAAGAACTGCTCTACCTGGCCAGGATACAGTGCATGTACCACCCATGGCAGGGCATCAGCATGTACAGTTTTTAAATTTGGCTGGCCTTCCAATTCATGCTGCTTTTGCATGGCCAGAAATTTTTCACGGGTCCGTTCAATTGCAATCAGTTTGTGCTCTGGATGTGTCCGGGTAAATAACAAGGCATGCTTGCCCTTACCTGCACCAATTTCGACACAAATCGGTTCAGGGCTAATGCTTTGAAAATCACGAGGGGCATGCATACGCTGCGCTTGAAATTGACGAATTGGCATAATCAGATCAAACTAATGAAAACCGCATAAGTCTAACAAGTGCGGCTATGTTTGCCTAATTGAATCCAATTTTTTGTGGAGTATTGTCCATGCCAACGACCCTGAAATGCCCACGTTGTGGTGCACTGACTACGTGGGAAGACAATGCGTTTCGTCCCTTTTGTTCCGAACGCTGCAAGATGATTGATTTGGGTGCCTGGGCCAATGAAGACTATAAGCTGCCGACTCAAGATGCTCCGCAAGCTGATGGAGGCCGTGAAGAAGACCAGTTTTAAATGAGACTGACCAGAGGAAAGGAATTCGGATTGAATTCCTTTTTCATTTGGTGCTAGACTAGCCTAAAAACACTATATTATTGATTAATAAAATAAAATTTAAATAACTATTCCAATAAAATAACAAAAAAAGAGGACATGCCGATGTTTATCCTCCTGCTTAAAATTTTTATGCTGTTTTTGATCCTGCTATGCTGCACCAGTATTGGCCTTGGGCTCTGGAAACAGGACTATATCTTTATCTTAATTGGTATCCTGCTGGTTCTGGCCATCGTGATATTAAGACTGCAAATCCGGCAACTGCAACATGATCCTTTCGCTTGAAGTAAAAACCAAAATATTTGCACAGTCTGTTAAAAATTCTAGCTCAAAGAAGGATTACTTATAAGTTTTATTAAACTAAGATCAGTATTTATCTTGAATTTATTTTCGGTCAAATGTTAAACTGCGAAAACATTCTATATAGTTGATAATAAAATAATTTTCACTTTAAATAAGTAGGAAAACATAAAAAATTATAAAGAATGTCAATGACTTATCTTTTTGGGGATTTATAAATGTTAGTAATTATACTCAAGACTGTCATGTTCTTGTTTGTTCTACTATGCTGTCTCAGTATTGGCACGGGTATCATGCGCCATGATTATTTTTTTATTAGCATTGGTATACTCATTGCACTGGCTTTTTGGATTATTAGACTTCAGGTACATAAATTACAAAATGACCCTTTCGCTTAATATGTAATCTGTATAACCCATTAACCCACTCAAATAAAAAAGGAATCTAGAATCGATTCCTTTTTCATTTTTTAGATAACTACTACGTTTACATTAAGCGCTTAACCTGCTTTACCTGCGACAAAAGGATTATGCTGCTTTTCAAAACCAATCGTGCTCATTGGACCATGCCCTGAGATAAACTGAGTTTCCTCAGGCAGGCTAAAGCATTCACGTTGAATTGAATCAAGTAATTGCTGATGATTGCCACGTGGGAAGTCAGTACGACCAATCGAACCCTTAAACAGCACATCCCCCGTCCACAGCAAACCATGATTGCGGTTATAAAACATGACATGACCTGGAGTATGACCCGGTGCAAAACGGACTTCAAACTCTTCGTCCCCCAGTTTCAGTATTTCACCGCCCTCCAGCCATTCAGTCACTTCTACCTTTTCCGGAATCGGGAAGCCATAACGGGCAGATACTTCCTGAATCATCTCCAACCAGAACGCATCATCCTTATGTGGACCAATCACCGGCACATTCCAGGCTTTTTTCAACGCACCCACCGCTCCAGCATGGTCTAAATGACCATGGGTCAGCCATAATGCTTTGACCGTCAGGCCGAGCGCTTCGACTTCTGCTCTCAGTTTTTCCGGCTCACCTCCGGCATCAATCAAAACTGCTTCTTTGCTGTCTGTATCCCATAAAATGGAACAGTTTTGCTGAAAGGCAGTTACAGGAACAATTTTGACTTGGAGCATAGGCTTTAAAACCTCAAAAAATTAGTGAGCGAGAGTATGAGTCAATGCATCAAGATTAGCCTGTAGCAATGAATTGAGCAATTGCAAATGATCTTCGCGGCTATTCAATGCCGGAATATAGCTATAGCGTTCACCACCATTAGCCTTGAAGGTATCCGCATTTTCCATTGCCAGTTCTTCTAGGGTTTCCAGGCAATCCGCCGAGAAAGCCGGACTCATGACCTGAATTGATTTCACCCCCTGCTTGCCCCACTCTTCAATCAAGGCATCGGTATAAGGCTTAACCCATTCCTGCTTGCCAAAACGTGACTGGAAGCTAATCGCATACTGATCTTCAGATAACCCTAAAGCTTTAGCTACCAGTTTCCCGGTGATACGGCAACGGTCAGCATAGGGATCGCCTTTATCGGCATAAGGCTGTGGAATGCCATGAAACGACATCAACAGCTTTTCTGGCTTGCCATGAATCGCCTGATAGTCACGCACACTCTGTGCCAATGCCTGAATAAACAGTGGATGCTGATAATAATCACGAATCAGTGATAAACCCGGAAGATTACGCTGAGTCAGTACCCATCTCGCGACTGCATCGTACAGCGGCGCAGTAGAAGTGGCTGAATACTGCGGGAACAAGGGCAACAGGATCACGTGATCCTGAGGTTGTGCGCTGATCTGGCTAAGAACAGTCTGAATGTTCGGATTGCCATAGGTCATGGCGGGCACCACATTCAGCTCGAATTGCGGATAACGCTGAGTCAATTCTGCTCTGACTGCTTCAACCTGTTGCAGCAGGATTTCACGCATGGGTGAATCTTTAGCCCATACTTGTGCATAAGCCTGCGCAACCCGTTTAGGACGGAAAGGTAAAATAAACAGGCGCAAAATGATCTGCCAGAGCGGTTTGGGGATTTCAATGACACGCTGATCGGACAGGAACTGCTGCAGAAAAGTTCGTACTGCGGGAACGGTAGGAGCATCAGGGGTACCGAGATTTGCCAGGATAATGGTGACTTTCGGTTTAGCAAACATTCAGATCATCCGTCTTGAGGGGTCAACCCCTGTACTTTAACAGTTTTCAATAAATTTATAATATGGATTAATATACTGACTTATATTGAAAAACCCGATCTTTATCCAGTAAATTACTTTCTATCAATTTCTGGGCTTTAGCCGTGATCTGCCATAGTAAACGCTGACGGTCATCACGGCCAGTCGGTACAATCCAGTCATTTTGTCGCATCTGCATTTTCAGGCTATGCAAGGCACGAATGTTCATCTGTGCACGTGCCACGGCATGAGCACGTGGCATTTCTATACGTGCATCTTCCAAACCGGTTTCATTTAAATATTCATTCAGACGCTTAGAGAAGAATTCTTCTGGTGTTGGATTGACAAAAGTAGATCCAAGAATTGCCAGAAGTTCAGCCCAGGTCAGTTTTTTCTGAATTTTGAGCTCTTTAAAGTTACCATCCTGATAGGCATGCATGCGATATTCAAAAGAAAAAATTTCATGCATGGACACTTTAGGCAAGCTCAGAAATGGATCAGGCTCACGCTTGCCTGCTTCGGCTTCCATTTGGGCAATACGCGCCTTGAGCTGATCAATTTCATCATGCAGGGCTTGGGCATTTTGGGGACGTACCCAGCCAGTCACCGGATAGCGTTCTAGCATCTGGGGCATGTTCAGGCGAACTGCCATTTCCAGATCACGCAGGCTACGATAGGTAAAGACCTGATCGACTTCATTTTGTAGCAGTTTTCGGAAGTCATTAAATTTTTCACGCAATTCCGCTTTAGCATCATGGAGGGACGGCTCACGAGAGGCAGGGTCATCATGCATAAATACAATAATTGGTTTCTGCTTGGTTAATGCATAGATATATTCAAGGTGCATATAGCCAACGCCAGAAACGGACTGTTCACCATACTGGCTTCCCAGCAGGATTACCACATAGTCACAGTCATCAATTTGACGGCGAGCAAAGGCAGTACTGAGTGGATTACGCTGTTCCAGCCCCCAGGAGAAGAAGCCCATACCCACCAGCGTTTGCGACAAGATGATACGCTCTGGCTGCATTTCCGAACCAGATGTGGATATAAAAACCTGATAACGTTTATCCAGCATTCCAAACCCTCTCCAACTACCGCGAATATGCACAGTTCACCTCGATTTCCATGAGCTGTTGCATATGCGTGCCCCACTTAAAAATATCAAATTTTAAAATAATGTAATTCACTGACTTAAAACTCAGCTTATATATTACTTACAGACCATTGAATATCGTCCAGAATCAGGTGCTGTATAATCGGTTGAACTTGTTCAGCATTTTGACCACTGACAAAAATTTCGATTCTTACACTTTCTTTACGTTCGCCTTCAAATAATAACTCATTTTTGATCAAAATACGGGCGGTTTGTCTTGCAACTGCCAATCCAGAGTCAATCAATGTCATTTTATGACCAAAAATATACTGAATTGACGATTTTAGGAAGGGGTAATGTGTACATCCAAGTACTAAATAGTCTGCACCCTGATCTACAACTGGTTGTAAAATCTTGGTTAATGTCGCTAGACACGCGGGACTCATCTGCTCGCCAGCCTCGACAAAAGGCACCAGATCCAGACAGGTAACTGGAATCACATTTACCCCTGCGGGCTCGGCAAAACGGGTCATGACATCTTTAATCAGCTGACCGCGAAAGGTTGCTGGTGTGGCAAGCACGGCCACAGTTTTGGAATGGGTCGCCAAAACTGCCGGCTTTAAAGCCGGTACCAGACCGATAATTGGAAAACGCTCGCCATAATGCGTACGCAAATAATCCAGACTAAAAGCTGAAGCAGTATTACATGCCACGACAGCAGTCTTGCAGCCCTTGCGATATAACCATTCAATTGCCTGCGCGGTGAGCTCACGAATGTCCTGATCCTCACGCGGACCATAAGGCACATTGGCAGTATCGGCATAATAGACGAAACGTTCATTCGGTAAATGGCGTGCAATTTCTAGTGCAACAGAGAGGCCTCCGATTCCTGAATCAAAAATCCCAATGGGTGCATCTGCAGTAACATCAATAATGGGATCGAGTGTGGACGAAATCGGATAAATGGCGCTCATACAGGGGCTGTTTGCTCAAATGGACAGACATGGCACAAAGCTTAAACCTCAGGTGCCTAAATGCAAGTCTAAATCACCACTTTTCAAGTTTAATACCGTGTCGCCTTCAGAATTTTCGATAAGCTCACCCATTTCTACCAGATGTAAAAAGGCAGCTCGCTGAATCAATGCATTGATACCAAAACGCACATGCACATAAGGGCGCTGTTCATCACCAAAAGTACGCATGAAAATTGGATGTTCTTTATCTACGATGATTACATCCTGCGTCGTTGTCGTCAGCTGAATATAGCTTTTTCCATCAATTTCTACCTGATCAGCCTGCCCTACAAATAAGGGCTCATCTTCGACTTCAATTTCGATCTGCTCAACCGGGGTTTTGAGATAGAATTTGCCATCTTCCTTCCATAGCACTGTTGAGAACAGGTCAATCATGGCTTGGCGTTTAATCAATTGACCTTCGTGCCACCATTCTCCATTGGCTAAAACCTTCAAATCCATTGTGCCACAATGCTTTGGCTGCCACTGATCTAAAGGGGGTATTGACCTTTTGTGACTGTCCTGTGCATCTTTTATGTATTGTGCAATATTTGTTAAATTTTTATCATCAGTCATGGCTGTTTTTTTCGTCGGATGATTCGTTTCTGCTGACTTATCCATAGTAGAAGACCTTAATGACGGAAAAATAATATGTTTCAGCCAATTGGCTTAAACTGGGTTTAAAACTATACTAGCCCACAAGATGAAAGACACTAATCTTTTTGTGTCCAGGAATTATAAATACTCATGGCAGCACCCGATCATCCGATTATGGTTGCCACCGAATGTAATATGAGGAGTCCCACATGGAGCACATCGAACGTGAATCGATGGAGTTTGACGTAGTCATCGTAGGCGCAGGCCCTGCGGGTCTTTCTGCTGCGATCAAAATCCGTCAGCTTGCAATTGAAAACAACCTGAATGATCTGTCCGTTTGTGTCGTGGAAAAAGGCTCCGAAGTCGGTGCTCATATTCTGTCTGGTGCTGTACTTGAACCGCGTGCCATGAACGAGCTGTTCCCTAACTGGAAAGAAGAAGGTGCACCTTTAAATGTACCAGTGACTGAAGACAAAACCTTCTTCCTGCTCTCTGATGAAAAATCACAAGAAGCTCCGCACTGGATGGTGCCTAAAACCATGCATAACGATGGCAACTATGTCATCTCACTGGGCAACGTGGTGCGCTGGTTAGGCCAGAAAGCAGAAGAACTGGAAGTCTCGATCTTCCCAGGCTTTGCTGCCTCTGAAATCCTTTACCATGAAGATGGTTCAGTCAAAGGTATCCAGACGGGTGACATGGGCATTGGTAAAGATGGCGAACCAACGCATAACTTCACTCCAGGTTACGAGCTGCACGCGAAATACACGATTTTTGCTGAAGGCTGCCGTGGTCACTTAGGTAAACGCCTGATCCAGAAATTCAACCTGGATAAAGATGCAGATCCACAGCATTACGGTATCGGCATTAAAGAACTATGGGAAATTGATCCTGCCAAGCACAAGCCAGGTCTGGTTATGCATGGTGCAGGCTGGCCACTCAATGAAACCGGTTCTTCAGGTGGCTGGTGGTTATACCATGCGGAAAATAACCAGGTGACTCTGGGCATGATCGTGGACCTTTCTTATGAAAACCCACACATGTATCCATTTATGGAAATGCAGCGCTGGAAAACCCATCCTCTGATCAAACAGTATCTGGAAGGCGGTAAACGTATTTCTTATGGTGCGCGTGCTGTGACCAAAGGTGGCTTTAACTCACTACCAAAATTCACTTTCCCGGGTGGCTCGCTGATTGGTGATGATGCGGGCTTCCTGAACTTTGCCAAGATCAAAGGCTCACATACTGCGATGAAGTCAGGCATGCTCTGCGGTGAAGCGGTATTTGAAGCAATCAAGGCCGGTGTAGAGAAAGGCGGTGACCTGGCAGTTGCACGTGTAACTGAAGGCGAAGATTTCTTCGTGAAAGAGTTGACTGCTTATACAGACAAGTTCAACAACAGCTGGTTGAAAGAAGAGCTGTATAGCGCGCGTAACTTTGGCCCTGCAATGCATAAGTTTGGGCAATGGATGGGTGGTGCATTCAACTTTATCGACCAGAACGTGTTTAAAGTACCATTTACCCTGCATGACCTGGTGCCAGACTTTAAGACATTGAAAACTGTTGATGCGGTGAACTTCAAGCCGAACTATCCAAAACCGGATGGCAAGCTGACTTTTGACCGCCTGTCTTCAGTGTTTGTATCGAACACTGTACATGAAGAAAACCAGCCTGCGCATTTGAAACTGACCGATGCTTCAATTCCAGTGAACGTGAACCTGCCAAAATGGGATGAGCCAGCTCAGCGCTACTGCCCGGCGGGTGTATATGAAATCATGGAAAATGATGATGGTTCGAAGCGTTTCCAGATCAATGCAGCCAACTGTGTGCACTGCAAGACCTGTGATATTAAGGATCCTTCTCAGAACATCACCTGGGTAACACCGGAAGGTGCTGGTGGTCCAAACTATCCAAATATGTAATCTCTCATGAGATATAAATAAACCCGCTTTCGAGCGGGTTTATTTATATAAGTTTTATAATATCCCTTTTAAAGCACTTAAGTATTTTTAGAAAATTCAATTTTATTTTTCTTTATTGGTTGCTTTTAAATACCAGATTGTTTCACCCCAATCACTTTCTAATTTTAGGAAAATATCTCCTTTTATAAAATACTGTGATTCAGACTGATTCGCGGGACTCCACCTTTTAAATAGAATTCACCTCGCTGTTGATATATCGCTGGACCTTCCCAAGCACAGAGTTTCTAATCTTTTGGAACAGTATACTCAAGATATTCACCATTACTATTCCAGCTCACCCTAATGCAAATATATCTCTCCATTCCTTACGACTTTTTAACTTATCAAAATCAGACTTTCTCATCCAAGAGATACCATTATCCAAACTTCCAGGCGCTGGATTCGACTTTCAATTTTTAACATGTTATACATTTAAACACTCATTATTATTTTTTTACTCATCATTGATATAGCCAACTGCGCACGCTGTAAGACCTGTGACATTTAAGATCCTTCACAGAATATTATGTGCGTTATACTTGATCTTGCTGATGGCCGAACTATCTAATATTTAATTTATTGAATAAAGAATTCTCATATACAGATTTTTTATTAACTTTCAAAACTAATTATTCTGAGTTTTTTCAAATTCATTATTTTCATAAGCTATTTGTTCGTGGATAGGCCCTAATTTTTTATCGACTCTTTTACCTTTCCAACTTCGTTTTGATTCATATACCGTTCGTTGTCTAAAGTAACTAAATGGCTCTGCATTATAGATGAAACCATATTTCGAATCGTGTACATAGCTTGAATAAAAATCTACTGCTTCTTGTGAAACATTTTTTTCCCAACTCTGTAATTCCCAATCATCTATATCGACTAAAAACTCATAAGCTTTAGCAAATGGATAAATGATTCTAAATACGTGTTTTATACCTGTTAAATTAGATTGATCAAATGTGGTGAAATTTTTAGCTGCTTTAACTCTTTCAACTTCAGTGGCCATATCAGCAGGACCGGTTGGTAAAGAAAATCCGGCTTCTTCTCGAGCATTTTGACTCACTGAAAGATAAGCTAGATCTTCTTTTGATTTACCTGCTGCTAAATATTGTTGCCGTTGACGATGTAAAGTTCCATAGGCACCATAATGAAGTTTCATATAATTTATAATGTCTTTTTTTACATTACCTGTCGAGGCTCCTACTGCTTTTTGAACGGCTTCAAAAAGTTGCTGGGTTTTATCTTCTATTTGAAATTCATCTTCAAATAAAATAGGATCTTCTTTTTTAAGATTTTCATAATTAAAAATTTTAACACCTGAATTTTCAGCACTTTCAAGCATATCTTTTAAAGGAATACGGGCAAAATTATTACTAATTGTTTGTGAACTTGGCTCATAGCCACCACCCACATCGGAATGCATTCCAGGATAGACTATTTCTTTCCATGTTCTTGGGTTAGCTAATTTACTATCTATACAAATTGAATCTACAGGAAAAGCAAAACGTAATTCATTCCCCGCGACTTGATGCACGCAATTTTTTACTCTCGGATCGACTACTATGTCTCGACCTGTGAAACTGAATTTATTCGACATATTGGTCGCAGGCAAGCCAAAAGATGCAACAGTATCAAATATGCCTAAAAACTGAATTTCCATCGGTGCAGGTTCTGCTTGACCTGAGATTTGATACTTTAGGCTCAAATCCTCAGTTTCAGTTTTCCAAATCATTTCATTAGAAAATACACGTGCCAGCGCAGCCCCGCGTGAGAAACCAAAGATCGATAAATTAACTTTTTTGATTAGACGATGCTCATTCAGCTTCGTCCCCATTTTAACTATTGCTTCATTTTTTCGCGCTTCAACTTGAGGTTTTAGCTTCGCTTCTGCTTGGGCAATTTTTTGTTTGAGGATGTTTTCAAGGCTAATACTGATTTGAGACTCACCATATTTTAACCGTCTTGTACCTCCAATCCCTGTTACCCCGCCTGTAAGCTCATGGTCTTGCACTGTGGCTATTCTTTTTTCGACTTTGTTTAGCTCACCATTAAACGGAGTTCCAACTCCAGAAACATAAATAGGATGATTTAACTTCACTGGCGACTTTGTACGCTCAATTTCGAATAAACTATAAGATTGTGCATTTCGCCATAACTTTGCTGGGTTGGCGAGTTTTCCTTTATCTTGGTCTGCTTCTAAATTGTTTCCTGTCCCATCAAAAAATACAGAAATATTGACTACATCTGCACAATCTTGCTTGGCTTGTGGAGACTGGTTACTAACATCTTGATTGCTATTTTTTATTTTTTGTAACTGAGAAACCATATTCTTACCTTTTTATTTTTTTATCACTCTCATTTAATTCATCAATTAATTTCGATCTCACTTCTAATCCCATTTTTGTAGCATCAGGCATATTTCGCCCTTCAGTCAATGTGATTTCAACCCTATCATCTGGATAAAGGTGCACTGCTAAATAGCTTTTACCTTTTAAATCCTCCTTTGTTAAGTGTGGGACATTTTTTGCAATATGCTCTTTATAGCTATTTCCTTCCCCCCATTTGATGTATTGTGGACCTGTAATAACTGCAGATCGTTTGGTGGCTGCCCCAAATCCTCCTCCAACTTCTTCACCATTCACTTGTACAATATAAGGTCTATATCTTGGGTCATAACCGAACGATGTTGTCGTAAGAATATAGGTTTTACTGGAGCCTGAACTACATCCCACCAAACCTAAAGCCAAGCCTACTGGTAGCATCACAATTTTTTTAAATATATTCATAACATCCCCTATAATTTTTAATTTACTTAAAGAATATGCCTAACTTCACGTTGCTTTGATGATTAATTAATTGTGTTAGCATAAAGTTCATGTTTTATGATTTATTCGTTTTCTTCAACTAAACGCTCTAAATCTTCCATCGCCTGATCCATTGTGACCATCTTATTCTTCACTTTTAGTAGTACACTTTGAAGAAGTTCATCTTGCTCGAAAGTATTTTTATATATCAAAGTTAGACAAATAAAATTTAAAATATCCCGAGTACCTTCCAAACCATATTCACGTGCTAATGCTATTTTTTTCACAACATATGGGTAAAGCTCCCATTCCTTAAATTCCTCAACCAAGAAAGGATTATTCAGATTTAGATAATAAATCAAATGATCAGGAAAGGTTGCTTCTACCATCATGTCTTCTTGTACTGGCGTAAATGTAAACGGATTTTGCCAATCATAAAATTTCAGAGATTCATGACCATTACCGCCGATGATTTTATGTAATTTGTCTTTTCGATCCCAATACCACCAACTGTGAATAGGCTCTAATAAAACTTTCTTCTGCTGGTCTGATAACACTTGTTGCTTAACATAAAGATTCTGGTCTGAAATTTGACCGACTAAAGTACCAAGAATAGCTGGATCCCAAAATGCTAAATACATCTCTAATCCACCTTCAAACTGGACATTTAGAAATTGCCTCAAATGTGAATATAAACTATCAAAATCTAAAGGACTTATTATTAAGGTTAATCGAGGAGTCCCAACTACGCGTTTAGAGATATATTGCCACTCGATATTATGATTGTGCCCGAGTTGAACCAAATGAGGTGATATTTCTGCAGCTTTATCACCAGCAGCTTCTGTTAATAAATTGCGATAATGTAAATGTGAATTCTTTTTTAAAAACCAACTGTCTTGTGCTGCATCAGCCAAAGCATAAACAAAATAAGTCTTATGTTCCCCAGATGGATATTCTTCAAAAAAATAATGTAAATCAGGATGTAATAAACTTATCATCTATGAACCATCCCCTTTATTGACAAATGCCCCACGTTGACTTGCTCTTCGTGCCAGACTGATCCTAGACAGTATTGTGGACAACCGATCCCTCTAAATTCTTAAAATATTTCTGTTCAAAAGCTTCTGGGCTTAACCAACCATTTGCAGAATGCCTTCTGACCCGATTGTAATAAATCTCAATA
>NZ_PQLP01000035.1:0-32007 GCF_002918965.1 Acinetobacter sp. ACNIH3
ACTTATTTCAAGTGGTACATCCATCGATATCATATTTTCAATGGTTGATTACGGATTAGGTAAGCTTTTTATATTTTTATTGTTAGTTTCATTAATAATTTTTTTAGGTTTCTATGTATTAAGATATGGATTCATATTAATCATACAACTTTATGATTTTATAATGGATAATTCTCTATATAACAAAAAAATAAGTTTAAGGAAAAAGAAAATTTTTATTTCTGAATTACTTCGACAATATGAATTACCAAAGCAAAGATATCGTTTACCAGCAATTCTTGGTGAGGAAAAACAAGACTAATCTACAAAAGTATTTTAGATAATTTCAGAAATCTTATTTATATTCTAACTAAATGTACTAACTTAAAGATTGTTAATATGAAACTCAATTCATTCTCCCCAATCCCTGAAGATGATGATGAACTGCATCTTCCTGAACTAGTGTACTGGGCTTCCTTAGGTGATGTTGAACAGGTTGAGCAGGGCTTACAAGAAGGTTTAAACGTTAACTCCGCCGATGAAGAAGGCTATAGCGCATTACAGGCTGCTGCTGAAAATGATCATCTTGAAGTGGTGAAGTTACTGGTGAGTAAAGGCGCAGATGTCGATCATCGCAGTACTTATACCGCTTTAGAACTGGCTGAAATGGCAGGCAATAAAGATGTCGTGGAATATTTAAAAAGCCTGAAAGGCAGTATTCCTAAATAAAAAGAATAAAAAAAGAAACCCCACAAGCTGGGGTTTCTTTTTGAGAACGGTTTAGGATTACGGAATAATATCCATATCCGCTTCCAGTTCTTCCACAATTGCAGTATTAAAAGCAGGTAAATCATCCGGATTACGTGAAGTAATCAGCACCCAGCCATTGGTATTGCAACGGTGTACTTCTTCATCCACCCATTTTGCACCGGCATTCTCTAGATCCAGCTTGATACTCTTATAAGAAGTCAGGTTTTTATCTTTGACGCGACCCGCATCAATCAGTGCCCATGGACCATGACAGATTGCCGCAATCGGTTTCCGGTTATCGGCAAAGTACTGGATGATGCGTTGAGCATCTTCATTGATACGTAATTTATCCGCATTCACTGTTCCGCCAGGAATCACCAGCAGATCATAATCTTCTACACTGACTTCATGCATGGTTGTATCAGGTGTGTATTGTGCACTTGGCTTGCTGTCGGCTTCCATGGTGTGGACGTCTTCATTTTTTTCTGCAGCATGAATCACCACAAAACCATGTGACTGCAAGAAATCCAGGGGCTGGACTAATTCATCGTGTTCAATGCCTTCGTTCGAGGTGATAATCAGAACTTTCTTGACCATGATTGTAAATCTCAATATCTGCAGGGGTCTTTAGCTTAGCAATAAGGCATTTTTAGAAATGTTGCTTTTTTAGCCGAGGACTGTAAGCATTTATAGAAGAAAGGCCTGAAAGAACAACAGAGAAAAACAATAGATGGAAAAAAGCCCCGATATCCTATCGGGGCTTTTCCCGTATTTCGTGATTTAGGTATAACTCCTGTCGTACCTCACGTCCTGGTGCATCTGCTTATTTTTGTTTTTATGTTTTGGAGCATCCTGCTCTCTATGGGTTTAAGATACTGCAGCTTAATGTAGCTTGAAAGACGCAGATAACAGCTTATGTTGTACGCCTAGGCTTACAAGATCTAAGTAGTACTCTGTAAGTCATTCTTTTCATTAAAAGTGCATGTCCAGACCGATATAAGGACCTTTAAATTCCAGCTGAAGATCTGGCACATTATTTTGCTCGGCATCAATTTTCATGATGCGATAACCCAGTTTGGCACCGAGGTCTACAGCAAGATTATCAATAAAGTCGTATTGAAGTTCAGCTTGTACATCGGTCTTTTTAGTGTCGCTGCCATGGCTGTAAACAGCTTCAGCTTTGGCGCTCATCCCGGTGAATGGCAGTTTGACACCTGCTGTTGCGTAGAGCAGAGGGCTGTATTCATCCAGATCATATTGGCTTAAAGCACCGGCGTTCAGGTTTTTCACCGTACCATCCAGATTGCTTAAGCCGACACCGACATCCGCATGCACAACTGTATCCAGCAATTCGTAATACAGAATATAGTCAATATTGTTCAGCTCGATATCTGAAGCATTAAGTACAGTGCTTTGCTCGCTGTTGCTGTCGAGATTTATATATTTGATTTTCGCATTTGGCAACAACGGTACCCGATGTTCCAAAGCTACAGACAGCTGTGCCGTACCTTGACGGTCCAGATCATGTTTACTGGCATTGTCAGACTGGCTATATCCGTTAAAATTCCAGTAGCTGGCATCTGCTTTCAGACCAATGATATCGGCATGGCTGACGCTACTCAGCGCCAGTCCGCATAATAAGGTATTGATGATTCTTGCGTGCATAGGTTGAATTTCCTTGTGCTTGACTCAAATTGAGCAGTTTTATGACCTAAATCCATATTTTTAGTATTTCTGGCTAGCTGCATCATATAGGTAATTTTCAAAATGTATATGGCAGCAAGTAGGGGAACCATCCAGCCAGATTAAGCTTAATTGTTCAGTTTTATTTTGCTAGATCTGGAACAATTACAGAGCAGGTTTTTCAGCCATCTCAACTAAGGTCTACATTTTAAAAACGCATGTCACTGGATATTGAGCATATAATCAAATATATCGAAATATTGCGTGACCCTGAAAGGACATGACATGACTAAACCCCGAGCAGTAATCGACTATCCGCTTTATGTTGCAGGTAAGGCAGTGGAAACCTCAGAGTGGCTGGAGGTTCAGGATAAATATACGCATAAGGTTTGCGCACGTGTGTCACTGGCAGATGCCAAAATTCTGGAAAAAGCCATTAAAGCAGCAGTCAAAGCCGAAGCGGAAATGGCGGCTCTGGAGCCTTATCAAAAACAGAAAATCCTGTTGCACTGTGTGAAGCGCTTTAATGAAATTCGTGGTCAGTTGACCGAGATTCTGATTGCTGAGGGGGGTAAGCCACGTAAAGCTGCCGCAGCTGAAGTGGAACGTCTGATCAATACTTTCCAGATTGCTGCCGATGCCGTGACTCAGGTTGATTCAGGCCGTATGATGCCATTGGCAGTTACAGCAGCTGCATCGGGCTATCAGGGTTTTGTGAAACAGGTTCCGATTGGCGCCGTCTCCCTGATCAGTCCTTTTAATTTTCCGCTGAATCTGACCGCTCACAAGATTGCGCCTGCAATTGCAGCGGGCTGTCCCTTTGTCTTAAAACCTGCCAGCCTGACACCGGTGTCAGCCTTAAAGATTGCTGAGATTCTGGCAGAGACTGATTTACCACCAAATGCGTTCTCGATACTGCCCTGTCCACGTGAACTGGCGGATGTACTGGTGACGGATGACCGTTTCAAAATGCTCAGCTTTACCGGTTCTGATGTGGTCGGTTGGGATATGAAAGCACGGGCAGGGCGCAAGAAAGTTACGCTGGAACTGGGTGGTAATGCCGCGGTAATGATCGAGCCTGATACTGAAATCACGGATAGCTTTATTGATCGCCTGATCGGTGGTGCTTTTGGTCATGCCGGACAGGTCTGCATTAGCGTGCAGCGTATTTTGGTGCATCAAGATATCTACGCTGAGGTGAAGAAAAAACTGGTAACCAAACTGAAAAAGCTCAAACCAGCGGATCCTGATTTGGACACCACCCTGGTCGGTCCAATGATCAAGGAAGCTGAAGCCCAGCGTTTGAAAAAATGGCTGGATAAAGCCGTGAAGAAAGGCGCTAAAGTGCTCAGTGGCGGCAAGCTGGATGGTGTGATGTTTGAGCCGACCTTACTGGAAGATGTCGATCATGGGCTAGAAGTATATAAGGATGAAGTGTTTGGTCCGATGGCAATCTTGGAAAAATACAGCGATTTTGAGGCTGGGATTGAATGCATCAACAGCAGTCGTTTTGGTTTGCAGGCGGGTGTTTATACCCAGAACCTGAACAAGATGATGTATGCCTGGAACCAGTTGCATGTCGGTGGCGTGATCATCAACGACATTCCATCCTTCCGTGTTGATAATATGCCGTATGGCGGTGTAAAGGATTCGGGATTAGGGCGTGAAGGCATCCAGTCTGCAATTCGTGACATGCAGGAAGAACGAATACTGGTAATTAAAGCCTGAATAATGATTTAAATTTTAAGTGTTCAGATCATGCGCACATTTGCTCATGATCTGAGTTTTTAAAGTTCAGCTATTCAATAAGAAGAGAACAGGAATAATTTTTATAACTCATCAAGATATACTTAAAAAACAATATATTCCTAAAAGTTAATTCACTTATAACTTAATAAATCAAGCTAAGCTTGGAGAAATATTGAGCGGTTGAACAAGATATATTATAAAAAATTAATATTAGGAGCAGAATTTACACAAATCATACTTAAAACTCAGTATTGTTAAATCCATATACACGGACAGTGTGGGCAAGATGCTTTATCCAGGATTTGACATGCTAGACCGTTGGCTGATTTAGAAGCTGAAGCTCACAAGGCAAAGCTCCAATTGAAGCACCCAGAATTATTTTTATTGGTACTTTTTTTGCTCGCGCGATAACCATAATAAGCAGCATCTAAAGAGACCTAAGGTTTAGGTGTTCTATGACAGATACTCGAGAGAATTGGTCGGCACGATCAGGATTTATTATTGCAGCGATTGGCTCTGCAGTAGGGTTAGGGAATATTTGGCGCTTTCCATACGTTGCCTATGAAAATGGCGGAGGTGCATTCCTGATTCCTTATCTGATTGCGATTTTCGCAGCAGGTTTGCCATTATTGTTTTTAGATTATGCAGTTGGACACAAGTTCCGCAAAGCACCACCGATGGCCTATAAAAAACTCATGAATGCAGAATCTCTGGGTTGGTGGCAGGTGATGGTGACCCTGATCATCGGGATTTATTATGCCAGCGTATTGTCCTGGGCTGGCAGCTATATGTTCTATTCCTTCGGACAACAGTGGGGAACCGATACTCAAGGCTTCTTCTTCAATACCTACCTGCAAAATGGTGAAGGCCTGACCTTCGGTTTTGTTCCGGTACTGTTTTTTGGCCTGGTAGTCGTTTGGGCAGCGGTGATGCTGATCCTTTACGGTGGAGTACGCCGTGGGGTGGAACTGGCGAATAAAATCTTTATGCCATTGCTGGTGATTTTATTCACGATCCTGGTGATCCAGGCGGTACGTTTACCTGGTGCAGTCGATGGCTTAAATGCCTTCTTTACTCCAAACTGGGAAGCCATGACCAATTATAAAGTCTGGCTGGCAGCTTTTGGTCACATCTTCTTCTCACTTTCCGTGGGTTTCGGGATTATGTTGACCTATGCATCTTACTTGAAACGTAAAACCAACCTGACCGGTTCAGGTATCGTGGTGGCATTGGCAAACTCGTCTTTTGAAATTCTGGCGGGTATTGGTGTCTTTGCAGCACTTGGTTTCATGGCATTCAGCTCAGGTGCAAAGGTTGAAGATGTAGTCTCTGGTGGTATCGGTCTGGCCTTTATTGCCTTCCCGAAAATCATTTCCAGTTTAGGTGCAGGCGGTGACCTGTTCGGCTTCCTATTCTTTGCGTCATTAACAGTGGCGGGTATTACCTCCATGGTCAGTATCCTGCAGGTGCCAATTGCGGCATTCCAGGACAAGCTGGGCTGGTCAAAGAACAAGTCCGTGACGATTATTGCCGGTGGTTCAGCAGTGGTATCGACTTTGATCTTCTCGACCCATAGTGCCATTACATTTGTCGACATTATTGACTACTTTGCCAATAACATCGGTATTGTCGGTGGTGGCCTGTTATCGATTATTTTATTGTCCTGGTTCCGCCGTCCATTGATGAAACAGCTGGAAATGCATGTCAATGAATTTGCCAGTGTGAAACTTGGTGCCAGCTGGAAGTTCATGCTGACAGTGATCACGCCTTTGTCATTATTGCTGGCATTGGGTTTAACCCTGAAATCAATCATGGCAGAAGGCTATGGTGGTTATCCCGCAAGTACGCTATGGACGATTGGTGGGGGTACCCTTGCATTCTTTATTCTGGGCGCCATTCTGCTCAGTCTAGTTAAAGACCATCATAGTTAGGAGAACCAATATGAATACATCTGCATTGATCATGATGATTTTCTCCATCGTTTTATTATGGGGTGGTCTGGTACTGTCTGTGATTCATCTGGCAAAAAATCCGGAAGAACCAGAAGACTAACAATCTTCACATAAACTGATTGTTGCTGTAAATGAAAGTCATTATCATCTTTGCTGATAATGACTTTTTTAATGGCTGACTTATGGGTATTGCTTCCGTTACTGATGCACAAGTCTATACAGCCTTTGCCGTAACTCTATTTGCCGGCTTGGCCACCGTGGTGGGTGGGGGACTGGTGTTATTTTTAAAAAAGCCCAACCTGCGTGTCATGTCCTTCGGTCTGGCCTTTGCTGCTGGAGCGATGATTTATGTGTCTCTTACTGAGATTCTGACTAAATCCATTGATTCTTTTAGCGTGGCGTATGGCGCGAAAATGGGGTATGCCTGGGGAACCTTGACTTTATTACTGGGTGCAGTCTTGGTGCTGTTATTGGATCATTTGGTCCCCAATCCGCATGAGACCCTGGAAAAAAATAATACCCAGGACCTAGGACAGGAACAGTTGCTGCGTACCGGCTTGCTCACGTTATTTGCCATTACTGCACATAATTTGCCGGAAGGCATGGCGACCTTTTTTGCAACGCTGGAAAGCCCGATGCTGGGTGCGCCGTTAGCGGTAGCGATTGCGATTCACAATATCCCGGAAGGTGTAGCGATTGCTTTACCGGTATATATGGCGACACATCGACAATCCTATGCATTGCTCGCCAGTTTGGTTTCTGGTCTGGCGGAACCTTTGGGAGCCGCATTGGGCTACTTCATTCTGGCACCGTATCTGAATACCACCATCTATGGCATCATTTTCGGTCTGATCGGTGGCGTGATGGTCTATCTGGCACTGGATGAAATGTTGCCAACCGCCAAGCGTTATTCCAAAGGTCACGAAACGGTTTATGGCCTGATTAGCGGGATGGCGGCCCTTGCCAGCAGTCTGGTAATTTTCAAATTTCTCCAATAAATCCAGAATAAAAAAAGGCAGCCGAAGCTGCCTTTTTCTTCAAACAACTATTTAAGCTGTTTTTTCGATTCGGCAATAGAAGAAACCATCGCCTTGACCCGCTTTCGGTAACAGCTGACGACCATGAATCTGCTCAATACCCCAATTCGCTTCGATCTTGATTTCTTTAGCATCCGCATGGGTAGTAAAGAACTCGACCATCTGCTGTTCATTTTCTGCTTTTAGAATCGAACAGGTGATATAAAGCAAAGTACCGCCAACTTTCAGTTGCTGCCACATATTTTCCAGAATCTGTTTTTGCAATTCCACCGTCTGGGCGATATCAGTGGATTGACGCAGCAGGCGAATATCCGGATGACGACGCATCACGCCAATCGCTGAACACGGCGCATCCAGTACGATACAGTCCGGCTGCTCAGCCGCCTGCCAGCTGATCGCATCAGCAGTAACGATTTCTACATGCTCACCTTCAAGTAGTAGACGTTCCAGGTTTTCCTGGACGCGCAGCAGACGTTTGGCATCCTGATCCAGTGCAATCAGCTTTTTAGGACTGTATTTTTCCAGGATATGTGCGGTCTTGCCACCCGGTGCTGCGCAGGCATCGACGATATATTTATTATTCAGGTTGGGCAGTAAAGTGGCACAGAGCTGGGCATGCTCATCCTGTACCGAGAAACCACCAACATCGAAGCCGGGCAGGTGCGGTACATGGACACTTTCATCCAGCACGATACCCACTTCAGAAATACTGCAGGCATGCGCAGCAATATCATGCTCTTCCAGAATTTCTAAATACTCATCACGGCTCACTTGACGTTCATTGACGCGTAAGGTCAGAGGAGCCACCTGTTTCAGTTCAGTGCTAAGTTCCAGCAGCTGTTCAGGCCAGTCTTTCTTTAAGCGTTTATATAACCAGCTTGGCAAACCATGCGCCTGTTTTAATGCTGCCTGGAATTCAGGTGTTTCACGTGAAACACGACGCAGGATGGCATTCACTACACCACTTAAAGCCTGATAACCGAGCTGTTTAACCGCCGTTACGGTCTCAGAAATTGCGGCATGCGGCGCAATCCGGGTTTCCAGTAGCTGATACAGACCAACATAGAGACAGGTTTCGACCGTATGATTGTTAATCGGTTTCACCAGTAATGGTAGGGTCACGCTTTTCAGCGCATACCACTGACGCAGTGTCCCAAGAACCAGTTCATGAAACAGGGCACGGTCACGCTCTGCCACTTTGCCAAGATGTTGTGGCAAAACACTGGCAAGCGATTGCCCTTGCTGTACCGCGAGCAGGGTGCGAATCACCTGGGCACGTAAGTTCAGGTGTGATGTGCCGGCTTCGTAATGACTCATGCCAGTATTTGTCCTACATGTAATTTTTGGGTTTGATTGATTTGAACCGGATTCAGCGCTTTACCGCCCGGCCACTGCAGTGAGGTCAGGCAAATAGCTTTTTGATCACCACAAGCCACATGTACGCCATGTTTATCTAGCGCGAGAATAGTTCCAGGGGCCTTACCTTCCGCATTTTCATGAGATAACAAAGAACCCCAAACGCGCAGGTTATTTGTTTCATCAATAGGTGTAAAAGCCACTGGCCATGGATTAAATGCACGGATATTGCGGTCAATCGTGACCGCATCCTGAGTCCAATCAATTTTAGCTTCTGCCTTGGACAATTTATGTGCATAAACCGTAAGCGCTTCATCCTGCACTTCGCGGTGATCAAGATAGTGCTGTAGAGATTCTTCTGATTCCAGCACTTTGACTGTTGCTTCAGCACCTTGCTGAGCCAGCTTGTCATGCAAAGAAGCAGAGGTGTCTTGTGGCTCAATCGGGCAGATGGTTTTATACATCATGTCGCCAGTATCCAGACCAGCCGCCATTTTCATAATGGTCACACCAGTCTCGGCATCACCCGTTGCGATGGCACGCTGGATCGGTGCGGCACCACGCCAGCGCGGCAGTAATGAACCGTGAATATTCAGACAGCCATATTTCGGCGTATCTAAAACCACTTGCGGCAGGATCAGACCATAGGCTGCCACAACCATGACATCCGCATTTAAGGCTTTTAACTCAGCTTGAGCTGCCAGACCTTCGTCTGTTGAAGATTTAAAGTGTAGCGGTTGATAAACCGGAATATTGTGTTCCAGTGCCAGCTGTTTAACCGCAGATGCAGTGAGTTTTTGACCGCGACCTGCTTTACGGTCTGGCTGGGTATACACCGCCACAATCTCATGGTCGGTCTTTAGCAGCGCAGCCAATGCAGTGGCTGCAAATTCTGGTGTGCCTGCAAAAATGATTTTCACGGATGAAATTCCAAATAAACTTAAAGGCATTATAAGGCATAAGGCAATTCGCAGCCTAATTCAGCAAAAGCTTACAGCTCAGTACCACCCATTACCGTGATAAATCACTCAAATTTCATATAAAAAAAACTCATGCAAATTGTAAAAAATATTCATGAAAGTTTTGTATTTAATCCGGAACGATAGCGGTATAGTAGTTTTTAATAAAAGATTTTAATCGTGTACGTACTGAAACTGCTCTGAGCATATCCCACACTGTCACATCGATAAGTGCCTGGTCCGCCGTGTAACTTGGTGTATGATATGTTCAATTTTCGACTGATTTCATGCTCTCGATCAGACAGATTTCGCCAGAGTGAATGAACTCATTCATCTCAAGCACAACCTTTGTTGGAATAACACAATGCCTGACTATCGTTCAAAAACATCGACACACGGAAGAAACATGGCGGGTGCGCGTGGCTTATGGCGCGCCACTGGTATGAAGGATGAAGACTTCGGCAAGCCAATTATTGCAGTGGTCAACTCATTTACCCAGTTCGTTCCGGGCCACGTACATCTTAAAGACCTCGGTCAATTGGTGGCGCGTCAGATTGAACAAGCAGGCGGCGTAGCAAAAGAATTTAATACCATTGCTGTGGATGATGGTATCGCGATGGGTCACGACGGCATGTTGTATTCACTGCCTTCACGTGACTTGATTGCGGACTCTGTAGAATACATGGTGAATGCACACTGTGCTGACGCAATGGTCTGTATCTCGAACTGTGACAAAATCACACCGGGGATGCTGATGGCGGCAATGCGCCTGAACATTCCAGTCGTATTCGTGTCAGGCGGTCCAATGGAAGCCGGCAAAGTGAAAATCCGTGGTAATGAACACGCGATTGACCTTGTTGATGCCATGGTGGTTGCAGCAGATGATAGCTTCACTGATGAAGAAGTTGCAGCATATGAACGTTCTGCATGTCCAACTTGTGGTTCATGTTCTGGTATGTTCACAGCGAACTCAATGAACTGCTTAACTGAAGCATTGGGTCTGTCTTTACCAGGTAATGGTTCAACACTTGCTACACATGCAAACCGTAAAAAGTTATTTGAAAAAGCAGGTCAACTCATCGTAGAGATCACCAAACGTCACTACGAGCAAAATGATTACAGCTTGCTGCCACGCAATATCGCAACCAAAGCATCGTATGAAAATGCCATGACTTTAGATATCGCAATGGGCGGTTCAACCAATACTGTATTGCATTTATTGGCAGCTGCTCATGAAGCTGGTGTTGATTTCACCATGAATGACATTGACCGTCTGTCTCGTAAAGTGCCAGTCCTGTGTAAAGTTGCACCTGCAAAGCAGGACGTGCATATGGAAGATGTACACCGTGCTGGTGGTATCATGTCGATCTTGGGTGAACTGGATCGCGCAGGTTTGTTGGATACCTCTGTACCCACCGTCCATGAAGCAACCTTAAAAGATGCCTTGGATAAATGGGACATTATCCGTACTGAAGATGAAGAGGTGTATAACTTCTTTAAATCAGCACCAGGCGGTGTACCAACACAAACCGCATTCTCACAAGACCGGTACTACTCACGCCTAGATGGCGACCGTGAAAATGGTGTGATCCGCAATGCCGAACAT
Organism: Acinetobacter sp. ACNIH3; assembly: GCF_002918965.1. Taxonomy (NCBI): domain Bacteria; kingdom Pseudomonadati; phylum Pseudomonadota; class Gammaproteobacteria; order Moraxellales; family Moraxellaceae; genus Acinetobacter; species Acinetobacter sp. ACNIH3. The sequence continues at coordinate 11,072 of NZ_PQLP01000035.1, forward strand.
GCCTTCTCTAAAGACGGCGGTCTGGCAGTACTTTATGGCAACATCGCACTGGATGGTTGTATTGTAAAAACGGCTGGTGTAGATGAGTCGATCTTGAAGTTCAACGGTACAGCACGTGTATTTGAAAGCCAGGATTCAGCAGTTGAAGCGATCTTGGGCGGTAAAATCACGGCCGGCGATGTGGTTATAATTCGTTACGAAGGCCCACGTGGTGGTCCAGGTATGCAAGAAATGTTGTATCCAACCAGCTACCTGAAATCGAAAGGTTTAGGGAAAGACTGTGCACTTGTAACAGATGGTCGTTTCTCAGGTGGTTCATCAGGTCTTTCAATTGGTCACGTGTCACCAGAAGCTGCGGAAGGTGGTGCGATTGGTCTGGTTGAAGATGGCGACCGTATCGAAATCGATATTCCGAATCGTACGATTCATTTGGCTGTTGAGGACGCTGTAATGGCAGAACGTCGTGCAGCGCAAGAAGCCAAAGGTTGGAAGCCTGCGGAAGAGCGTCCACGCAAGATTTCTAAAGCCTTGAAAGCCTATGCAATGCACACCACGAGTGCTGCGAAAGGTGCAGTACGTGATATCTAAGCTGTAAATTTTTATAGCACAAAAAAGCACTCCAGATGGAGTGCTTTTTTTATTTCTTAGATATTTAAGGTTGGGTAAATTACGTGAACTTTCATAAAAGCAATCATGGCAGTACTTTAGATATTTAAAACCAATAAAGGCTTAATAAAAGTAGGTGTATAGTAAAAATACAGTATCAATGCAAAAGTGATTACACGCATGTCAATGAAATTTATTAGCCGCTTTGTCGTAATTTTAGTACTCGTTATGATTTTAGCCGCGCTTAGTATTCAATTTTTCTTTGATCCACATTACACCGTCGTATTCTGGATTTTAGCTGTTCCTGTGATTTTGGGGGCTCCGATTCTTGGATCTGTGGTCTTGGCATCCAATGAAGAACTTGATCTTCATCAGTTGAATTAAGCACACATATATTAAAAATGCGCCAAGCAGTGATTTGAATGACTATGTGAATGAATCTATCTCAGTTCTCTAACATTTGAACCATCGTCCAAGAAAAAGACTCGGCTTTAAAAGTCCGAGTCGGGTCGTGTGGCAACCCCCTGATATTGCACTGCAAATGCTAGTCTGATTGTTCGATAATTCTCTGCCTCAAATCACTTTTAGGGTTTTAATAATTTTTGCATAGGCAGAATCTTACTTTTGACGGCGCAAAAGTAACAAAACGCTCCTGTTCCGCTAACTCTACTTCCCTGTAGAGCAGCGAAACAGCGACATCCATGTCGTTTGGTCATGTGATTCAAATTTTTAAGGATTCATCAAAATGTTTTTCTGTAGGCTAATTTCTTTTACATACTGAATGCTTTCTATACAATGACCTTAAAGTAAATTGCCCAAGACCGAAGCTTAAGATTGGTCATTGCCCAGGAAGAAAATAATGAGTAAACAGAATATCCGCGAGCATTCCGCCCCCGTTTATGAAGGTATTGAAAATGCACCCGCCCGTTCCATGATGCGTGCCACCGGTTTTCAGGATGAAGACTTTACTCGCCCTTTTATTGGCATTGCTTCGACCTGGGCCAATGTCACGCCTTGCAATATGCATATTGATGGCTTGGCACGTACAGTCGAGCAGGGTGTGAGTGCTGCGGGAGGTAAGGGCATTATCTTCAATACCATTACCATTTCCGACGGGATTTCTAATGGTACTGAAGGTATGAAATACTCCTTGCTATCCCGTGAAATCATTGCGGATTCGATTGAAGCAGTGGTCGGCTGTCAGGCCTATGATGGCGTAATTGCCATTGGTGGCTGTGATAAAAATATGCCGGGCTGCATCATGGGATTGGCACGTCTAAACCGTCCAGGTCTGTTTATTTATGGCGGTACCATCAAACCGGGCGAAGGTCATACCGACATGATTTCCGTATTTGAAGCAGTCGGACAGCATGCCAAAGGTGAAATCAATGCGATTCAGGTCAAGCATATTGAAGAAGTGGCTTTGCCGGGTCCAGGTTCTTGTGGCGGGATGTATACCGCGAATTCCATGGCTTCTGCGATTGAAGCACTTGGTATGAGCCTGCCGGGTTCTTCTGCACAGGAAGCTGTGTCTGAAGACAAGCAGATCGACTGTGCCCGTGCCGGTGAAGCCGTGATGAATCTGTTACGTCTGGATATTAAGCCACGTGACATCATGACCAAGGCAGCATTCGAAAATTCAATTAAAGTGCTGATTGCTTTGGGTGGTTCGACCAATGGTGTACTCCATCTGCTGGCTATGGCGCATACTGCAGGTGTGGAGCTCAGTCTGGATGACTTTGTCCGGATTGGTAAAGACATTCCTGTAGTTGCTGATGTACGTCCATCGGGTAAATATCTGATGTCGGAGCTGATTGCGATTGGCGGGATTCAACCATTGATGAAACGTATGCTGGATGCCGGTATGCTGGATGGTTCCTGCCTGACTGTGACTGGTAAAACTCTGGCAGAAAACCTGGCGGATGTTGAAGATTATCCTGAAGGTCAGCAGATTATCCTGCCATTTGACCAGCCGGTGAAAAAAGATTCACATCTGATCATTATGAAAGGTAACCTTTCACCAAAAGGTGCCGTGGCCAAAATTACCGGTAAGGAAGGTCTTTACTTCAAAGGACCAGCACGGGTCTTTGAGGGTGAACAGGGCGCCATGCGCGGGATTCTGGATGGTGAAGTTCAGCCGGGTGAAGTGGTGGTAATTCGCGGTGTTGGTCCTAAAGGTGGACCAGGCATGCCAGAAATGCTGAAACCGACCTCAGCGATTATTGGTAAAGGCTTAGGGGATTCCGTAGCACTGATTACCGATGGTCGATTCTCCGGTGGTAGTCATGGGTTTGTGATTGGTCATGTCACCCCTGAAGCCTATGAAGGTGGACCGATCGGTCTGGTACAAAATGGCGATGAGATTTCGATAAATGCTGAAACCCGTGAAATGACCTGGCATGTCTCGGATGAGGAAATCGCTGCACGTCAGGCCGCCTGGATTAAACCAAAACCGAATTACACGCATGGAGCATTAGCCAAGTTTGCCAAACTGACCTCTGGTGCAGAAACCGGGGCAGTGACTGACCTAAATCTCGAGATCTAAGGGCTCTGTAAACATTGATCATTTTGTCTTGAATTGATATAAGTTTTTTCATATACAGCAGATCCAGGCGATCTGCTATTCTGGTGAAAAAGATAGTATCCTGTAGCAGTTAGACGCTGTCATCTGCTGCGTTATTCTCTACTGAGGCTGATCTCATGTCCCTGTTACGCCGTTGGTTCGATCCAATCCGATCGAGTTGGTTTTATCAAAAGCCAACCCGCCAGGCGGTGCTATCTGCTGAAGATGGCTTAACGATTTATCTGCGGCTGGATGATGTGTATAGCTATCTGGCGGTGCAGCTGTTACCACAACTGGAAGAGATCCTGAGTCCGGAATTAAAACCGTTGAAGGTGGTAATTTCGAGTCAACGTGGCGAAATACCGAATCAGATGTCTTTTGAAGAATGGCAAAATTACTGTATTAATGATGCCAAAATCCTCTCCAGACAGCATCGTTTCAGCTTTCATGAAACACCAGAATTACCCACTGCAGAAGCCTTAAAACAGGCCGAAACCATTCTGCGCCGAACACCATTGCGTGGCCAGGATTTTCTTTATCTGCTGGAAGATATCTTTCATATGCTCTGGCAAAAGCAGTATGGCAAACTGCGTACCTTGCATACCATGGCCAGTCGCCATCATCAGCCACAGGATTTTTCTGAACGGGTCTTTGACACAACCCCGGTTTTGGCCAGCTATTTTGATTTCGGTGGCCGTCAGTATCATGCGGTAGATGATCTGCTGCGTTTAACCCGCCGTCTGAAACAGCAAAAATTACTGACGGGTAATCCAATCTTCCTGATCAATCATATTGAATGGCGTGAGCACCTGATCAGTGATGCTGAAGAACTGAATGAAATTCAGGGCTTAGATCCGGAACTGGATCTGTATATTGCCCTGGAAGATCCAATTTCCTGGCTGTTGCTGGCCTATATTAAGGAAGAACTGGCCGATTTTTATAATATCCATCTGAATGTCTATCCGCTGTCTTATCGTGGCCGTGATGGCTTTGACTGGGGACTGGCAACGCGTCTGTCAAAACGGACTGAAGTCGAATTTACCCCATTTTGCCGACCGACGGTACAAAGCATTTTGCCGATGGCACAGCTGTATTACAGCTGCCCGGAAGAAGGGCGGGTGGATGCGATGTACCGGATTTTGCAGGCGGTTTGGACGCGTGGACGTGACTTGAGTTATACCCCACATTTCAATGCCTTACAGCAGGAACTGGGAATTGGGCAACTGACCGAAGAAGATATTCAGGCCAAGCTGAAAGACAATGATATGCTCTGTGAAATGAAGTCTCAGCCCAACTTGCCGGTGCTGGAACTTCGGATTGATAATCAAAGTTTTGTATTTAATAGTTTATATCGTGTCTGGATGATTGAAAGTATTTTCAGTAATGTGTTAGAAGAAAAGTATAAGAGTGATAATCAAACTGAAAGTGAACTGAATAAACATGAACAAAGTAAAAGCTGAATCATTACAACATGCACGTGAGCAGATTGACGCGATTGATACAGCTTTGGTTGAGCTGATTGCTGCGCGCCAGTTTTATGTAGACCAAACCACCCGTTTCAAGAAAACTGAAACTGACCTGCAATCTCCGGAACGGATGGAGCAGGTTGTCGAAAATGTCAAAGCTCTGGCTCAAAAGCAGGGCATTGATCCAGTATTTATCGAGCACCTGTATCGGGAAATGTTTCAGCATTTTATTCAGCGCGAACTGAAAGAATTTCGTCCTTAAGCGCCCTTTATTTAAAATCTGTGCTGGTCAATCTGATGCTTTCCAGCAAAGTACATCTTGAGCCTCAAGATTTGCTTGAGGCTGTATCCTTAAAACCCTGATTTTTCTTTGGCAGTAATTTTTATAGCATGGTCCTAAATAAATTTGGGATCATCAGATGATTGCTTTCGTTATTGCCATTTTTACCTTGGCAGGTCTGATTAAAGGTACGATTGGTTTAGGTTTACCCGCAGTTTCTATGGGTTTACTGACTATTTTCATGAGTCCCTTTCAAGCGGCAACTTTACTGATCATTCCCTCCATGCTGACCAATTTCTGGCAACTCTTTGCTGAAGGTCATGTGTTACAGCTGATACGCCGTTTTTGGCTGCTGTTGTTAGGTATCATCGTCGGTTCAGTGTGGAGTGTTTTCCCGACCCTGGGACATTCTGAATTTCACAGCGAAGCTCTGTTGGGCGGGATGTTGGCCTTATACGGGCTGTATGGCTTGTTTGCGAAAAAGATGCCGGATTTAAGCCGGCATGAGAGCTGGCTGTCTCCAATTATGGGTTATCTCGGTGGTGCTTTAACCGTTGCCACAGGGGTCGTGGTGATTCCAGTCGTCCCTTATCTACAGACTTTACATTTAAAACGTGATGATCTGGTACAGGCTTTAGGCTTAGCCTTTACCACCTCGACGTTGTGTCTGGCGATTTTCCTGCATCAAAATCCTGTGGAAGACATTCCGATCGATTATGCGATGTCGGCAATTGCTTTAGTTCCTGCGCTCATCGGCATGTGGTTGGGTAAAAAAATTCGCTATCGCATTCCTGAGCAGAAATTCCGTACTGTATTTTTTATCGGTCTGATTGCTCTGGGCAGTTATATGATACTGCACCAGTTCGGCTGGATTTAATCCAAGGCCTTCTGAATCTCGGCAGAAAGTAAAAACTGGCTAAAATGTTGATAGGCAGCACTCAGTTCATCAAAATTTTTCGCAGCTAACAGTAACTTGCGGTTGGCCCAATCTCCAGACAACTGGATTTGCTTAAACGAATAGAGCTTGGCCAAACGTTGCGCAGCACGTTGCGGCATGATGGCAATGCCAACACCATTCGCAACCACCTGAGCAATAGCAGCAAAATTCGGCAATCTTAAGCGGTATTGGATTTCGCAGTGGAGTAATCTGGCCTGGGTTTCAATGGACTGTTGTAAGGAGTGATATTGCATTAAACCCACAAAGGGATAATTCAGACAGTCCCCTAATTTTAATGCTTTGCCGGTACTTAGATCATGCTGTTCCGGACAGATTAGCACCAAAGGATCATCTGAAAATTCCAGGGTTTGCAACTGTGGAGTAGCAAAGAAGCTGGAAATTAAACCAAGTTTGGCAGTGCCACTGGTCAATGCTGCAATAATGTCATTGCTCTCTGCTTCTTTTAGATCAATCTGGATATTGGGGTTATTGACCAGATACGTGGGTAGCAACAGGGGAAGATATTCACTTTGTGCCGATGAGTTACACCACAAGCTGATATTAGAATGCTGTCCTTCACTAAAAACTGCCATAGCTCGTGACAGCTGTTGTCCCTGTTGCAGGATGGCTTGAGCATGTTCAGCGAAGACCTGTCCGGCAAAAGTGAGTTTTACTCCGCCAGAATGACGGATGAACAGGTTGACCTGATAGTGCTGTTCCAGTTTTTTAATCCTTTCACTGGCAGCTTGCAAGGAAATTGACGAGTATTCGGCACCCCTGGTCAGGCTGCCAGTCTCAACAATATTTAAAAACAGCTGTAAATCAAATAAATCCAGACGCATCTACAGGATGCTCATTGCAAAGAATCCACCTATCTTAAACAATTCTTCTGACATAAAAAAAGCAGCCTTGGCAGCTGCTATTAAATTAATTACTTGGAATCTATTTTTTATCGACCAGGCTGAAGAACCAGTTCAGGAATAAGGCTGCAAATGTTGCAGTACCAATTCCACCTAGGTTAAAGTTACCGAAGGTCAGGGCAAAGTCACCCGTACCCAGAATAATGGTCACTGCTGCTACCATCAGATTTTTGTTTTGTGAGAAGTCGACTTTATTTTCAATCCAGATTTTTGCACCGGCAATGGTGATCAAACCAAAGACTACAATCGAAGCACCAGTCAGAATCGCAGTTGGAATGGTATGAATGATTGCACCAAACTTCGGTGATAAACCCAGGAACACAGCAAACACACCGGCTACGGCAAAAATAATGGTGGAGTAGACACGAGTCACAGCCATCACACCGATGTTTTCACCATACGTGGTCATCCCCGGAGCACCGACACCACCAGCCAAGGTAGTCGCAACACCATCTGCAACAAAGGCTTTACCGATATGCGGATCCAGGTTTTCTCCAGTCATTGCGCCGACTGCTTTAATATGCCCGAGGTTTTCAGCGACCAGAATCAAGGCAATCGGTGCAATAATCAGCATGGCATTCAACTCAAAAGTCGGCGCATGGAAGGTCGGTAAACCAAACCAGGCAGCCTGCTGAATTGGCAGGAAATTGATTGCAGTGCCATAACCCATGACATTGCTAAGTACGAAATAGATCAGATACGCTAACAATAGACCGACTAATAATAATAGACGTTGCAGTAAGCCACGAGTGAATACGGCAATTGAACCCATACACAATACTGTGACCAAAGACATCCACATATTAAAAGTATTGCCCATCACGCTTTTTACAGTCACAGGAGCCAGGTTTAAGCCAATAATCATGACCACCGCACCAGTGACGACTGGTGGCATCAGTTTTTCAATCCAGCGGGTCCCTGTTGCCATGACCAGAAAACCCATCAAGGCATAGAAGATACCACAGGCAATAATCCCGCCTGCTGCAACGCCAATATTCGGATTGAGGCCAGCACCACCGGCATAACCGGTTGCCGCAATCACCACACCAATGAAGGCAAAGCTTGAACCTAAATAACTTGGAACTCGACCACCTGTCATTATAAAGAACAGAATGGTACAGATCCCTGACATTAAGATTGCCAGGTTTGGATCAAAGCCCATTAAAAACGGTGCCAGTACAGTGGCACCAAACATTGCAAAAGCGTGTTGTACACCCAGAATTACAGTTTGTGCGGGTGGTAAATACTCTGCGGTACCTACTGGTCGTGCATCGATACTGCCCTCATAAGGGCGCCATTTGGGAAACCAACTGGACATAAAATGAGCACTCAAAAGATAAATTGAGCACATCATACTCTTGTTCTTTCGAAGATTTAATTACCAAAACAAAATTTTTGTTCAAATTAATTCTATGACTTTATTTGAGATTTTACCGTGTGGTAAAAGTAAAGTGGTTTAAAAATAAAGTGAAATCAGTAGATTAATTCATCAGCTACTTCTTGGGATGATCTATAAATAAATCTAATGTGATATATAAAAGAAAGCTTTTTTGGCTATTGACTGATCAATAAAAAAGCACATCATGGAGATGTGCTCCTTCATGATTAAAAATTACTTAGCCCGTATTACGTAAACCAGCGGCAATTCCGGCAATACTTACCATTAAGGCATGATCTACCGGGGTGTGTTCAGCATTTTGCTCTGCCAGATACAGACGACGGCGTTTCATCAGTTCGGCCTGTAATAAGTGCAGCGGCAGTAAATAGGGCTTACGCACACGCATTGATTGATCCAGCACATCGTTACTGGTCAGCAGTTTTGATTCACCTTTTAAGGTTAGCAGCGTTTGTACCGCATCTTTCAGGCGTTGACGCAGTTCTTCACCCAATACTTTTAGGTCGGGATCATGAGTCAAGTGTGACTCATAATACAATGCCACATCACCATCTGCTTTGGACAGGACCATTTCCAGCATATCAATCAGGGTCTGGAAATATGGCCACTGCGCTAGCATTTCATCGAGTGTGGCACGTTGACCCTGATCCAGTACCTCATTTAATGCAGCACCCGTACCGAGCCAGGCAGGTAGCATCAAACGGATCTGGGTCCAGGCAAAGACCCAAGGAATTGCACGTAAAGATTCAATCCCGCCACTGACTTTACGTTTCGCTGGACGTGAACCTAAGGGCAGCATTTGCAGTTCCAGCTCAGGCGTTACCGTACGCAGGTATTTCACAAAGTGGGGATTTTCACGGACTGTCTGACGATAGACCTGTACCGATAAATCAGTCATCTGATGCATCAGATCACGCCATTCTGTTTTCGGCACAGGGGGCGGCAATAGCGTTGCTTCCAATGTTGCCGCGGTATAGATCTCCAGGTTTTGTAGCGCGATGCCTTCCAGACCGAACTTGAAGCGGATCATCTCACCCTGTTCAGTGACACGAATCGCCCCCGAGATCGAGCCGGGTGGTTGTGAGAACAGGGCCTGTTGTGTTGGAGCACCCCCTCGGCTGATTGAACCGCCACGGCCGTGAAACAGCGTCAGCTGGATACCATGCTGTTTGGCAACAGCCGTCAGTTCCTCTTGGGCACGGTATTGCGCCCAGTTGGCAGACATAAAACCGGCATCCTTGGCTGAATCTGAATAGCCAATCATGACTTCATGCTTGCCCTGAATATGCTGTTTATACCAGTGCATATTGAACAGGGTCGACATGGTGCTGGCTGCGCCGTCGAGGTCTTTCAAAGTTTCAAAGAGAGGCACTACACGTAAAGCCTGTTTGATACCTGCTTCTTTTTGCAGCAATAAAACCGCCAGTACATCACTTGGATATTCCGCCATCGAAATGATATAGGCACCGAGTGATTCACTTGGCTGTTCTGCCAGCGTACGCATGGTCGCGAAGACTTCCTGCACATCCGGATGCTCAATCAGGCTACCGGCCGGTTCATTGAGGTATTTGGGTAATAACGGACGCTTGCTTTGCAGTTCCTGTAATAAGAAATTTTGACGCGCCTGTTCAGTCCAGGTTTCAAAATTACCTAAGCCAAGATACTCCGTAATCGCAGAGATCGCCTGACGGTGACGGCCAGATTCCTGACGGATATCCAGTTTCAGCAATTCAATGCCGAAACTGTTCACACGGTAAATAAAGTCCAGCAGTTTGCCATTGGCAATTTCTGGCAGATTGCACGCTAGCAGCGAGCGATAGCACAGTAATAAAGGCTGTAATAACTCATCTTTGGTTTTAATTACCTGGCTGTCATCAGCATCATGACCATGCAGTTTTTCTGCCAGCCAGTGACGCGTTGCTTTCAGGCGTTCGCGAGTATCACGGAGGTATTCACGATAAGGTTCCGGATGTGAGCTGCCCAGCGCCTGTTGCAGTTCTTCACTGCATTGCTGGATCGATAGTTCCCAGCGCAGGTCTTCAATATCACGTAAATACAAATCAGCAGCTTTCCAGCGTGACAGCCATAACACTTCTTGAGTGATGTGATGGGTCACATTCGGGTTACCGTCACGGTCACCCCCCATCCAGGAAGCAAAACGTACTGGCGCGACACTAAGCGGTAATGACTGACCGCACTGTTGCTGTACCATGCCATCCAGTTCACGGATGAATTTTGGTACTGCATTCCATAAGGTCTGTTCAATGGTAGTAAAGCCCCATTTGGCTTCATCGACTGGTGTCGGGCGATGCTGACGGATTTCATCAGTCTGCCAGGCAGATGTGATCAGCTGTTTCAGTTCGGCCAAAACAGCTTGGCGTTCACGAGGGGTGAGTTTCTGCTGGTCGCATTTGGACAGACAGTCATTGATACCATCATATTTTTGAATCAAGGTACGGCGGCTGACTTCAGTCGGATGCGCAGTCAGTACCAGTTCAATTTTTAGTTCACAGATCTGCTGATATAGGCTTTCAGCGGAAATTTCCTGCTGTTTAAATTTTTCAAATAGGGGAACCAGGGGATTTGGCGATTCCGCAGTTTCATCAAATTCGCTTTGACGGCGACGACGGACCACGTGATATTGCTCGGCAATATTGGCAAAGTTCAGAAAGTGGGTAAAGGCGCGGGTAAGCGGAAGAATTTCATCATCTTCCAGACTGAGAAATAGCTGTTCGAGTTGTTTTTCTGCTTCTAGCTGGCCGTCGCGAGCACCTTTGGAAAGCGCCCGAATCTGTTCCACCTGATTAAACAAATCCTGCCCCGCATGTAGCTTTAAGGTTTCACCGAGCAGATTGCCCAGTAAACGTACGTCTTCGCGTAGTGGTGCATCAATTTGTTGAGCCATTTTTATATTCCCTCTGTTGCATTTCCTGACTATACCGCGCTTGGAAAGCATTCCAAGCCCGTTACAGACAAAAGTCGGACACGACCTGCCTATAAAATAGCAAGGTGAATGCCAATTTGTATGAATCTAATTACAAATTGGCAGTTTAGGCGGCATAGCGCAATAAGAAAATATGAATAGCGTCCTGAATAATTATTTGCTGCTGTTCTAAGGCAGGTACGGGAAACACACCCAGCAGCACTTTCTGATGCCGGTTACCAAACAGCAGTGAGAGTATCAGTTCAGTTTGACGCAATGGACATCTTGCTGAATAAAATGATAGCTCTGGGCCAGATGAAAGAACTCTTGCCAGAGCTGGCTTAATCGCAGATGCGAGGCATTAAAGAATTGTTGGGTTAAAGGGCTTTGCTCGGAAGCCAGTTCCATCAGCAGTAAATCCAGTTTAATCGCTTCCGGCAGATTGACCATATTCATCGACAATATACAGGCTTCATGCAACGCATCACAAAAATTGCTCTTGGCATGCAGCAGTGTCGTTGGACTGGCTGGAATCAGATGCTCGCAAGTATCTTCAATCGCGCAGGTAAACAGTGTGGCTTTGTCCTGAAAATGGTTATATACCGTCAGCTTGGTCACGCCTGCAGCCTGCGCAATCTGGTTCATGCTGGAACCATGATAGCCATGCTGCAAAAAAAGGTGTTTGGCCGCATCCAGAATCCGCCGGCGCTTTTCGAGATCTTTAGGACGTCCTACGGGAATTTGCACATTTTTTTCCAAAAAAATAAAAATGGTCATTGTTTTATGGGGGTAATTCTAATTAGTGTACCGCATGGTATATTAATTAAAAAATAACCAGTTCACTATAGCGCAGTCTATCGACCAGAAAAATCATTATTTGATAAGAGCAGACAACATGAGCACGATTCAGTACGTCCTGACCGGCATGATTATAGCTTGCAGTGTGACCTTAGGGGGATGCAGCAAAAACAATGCGGCAACAGAACAGGAAGTTCCCTTTGTCATGGTGACTCAGCCGAATACCTCCTATTTAGAACAGAAAAGTTATGCCGGGGATGTACAGGCACGTCAGCAAACGCCACTGGCGTTTCGGGTCGCTGGTCAGATCACCCAGCGTTATGTCGATGTCGGGGATCAGGTTCGGGTAGGGCAAGTACTGGCAAGCTTAGATGTCAAGGATGCGGAACTGCAGTTAAACGCAGCGCGTGCCCAACTGGAAAGTGCCCAGTCTGCAGCCAAAATTGCGGAAGATGAACTGAACCGTTTTAAACAGTTACTACCGGCCAATGCGGTCAGCCGCTCGCAATATGATGCAGTCGAGAATCAATATAAGGCAGCTAGATCGAATCTGAAGCAGGCCCAGTCCAATTATGATGTCAGCCGTAACCAGACGGGGTATAACCGCTTAATTGCCAATAAAAATGGCGTGATTACTGCACGTCATATTGAAGTCGGTCAGGTGGTGGCGGCAGGGCAGGCAGCCTTTGAAATTGCGCTCTCCGGAGATCGTGAAGTGGTGATTGGGGTACCGGAACAGGCGGTGAGCGAAATTAAAGTGGGTCAGCCCGCTTGGGTTACCCTCTGGTCGAAAAAAGATGAAAAATTCAGTGCTTATGTGCGTGAGATTTCTCCGGCTGCAGATCAGTCCCGGACTTTTACGGTTCGGGTAGCATTACGTGAAGGCCAGAAGTCAATTCAGCTCGGACAAAGTGCCCGTGTATTCTTTATCAAAACTCAGGACAATGCTCTGAGCGTACCCTTATCCAGTGTCTCTGCGACGGATGGTCAGGCCTATGTGATGATCGTTAAGCCGGACGCTACTGTACGTAAGATCCCGGTACAAATTGGTGCTTATGGCCGTGATTCTGTGCCTGTGCTGAGTGGCCTCAAAGCAGATGATTATGTAGTGATTGGAGGCATTCACCTGCTCCGGGATCAGCAAAAGATCCGGCCGATTGACCGTCAGAACCGTAGTGTGACCATTCGGGCTGGAGGTTAAACATGAATTTTAACCTTTCCGAATGGGCCCTGAAAAATAAGGGTCTGGTGCTGTATTTCATGATTCTGCTCGGTCTGGTCGGCATCATGTCCTATTCCAAACTGTCACAGAGTGAAGATCCGCCTTTTACCTTTAAGGTGATGGTGGTACAGACCTACTGGCCGGGGGCCAGTGCACAGGAAGTTTCCTTGCAGGTCACGGACCGGATTGAAAAGGAACTGATGACCACGGGACAATATGAACGCATCATGGCTTATTCCCGTCCAGGTGAATCGCTGGTGACCTTTGTGGCCAAGGATTCGCTGCGGTCCAAAGAAGTTCCTGATGTCTGGTATAACGTCCGTAAGAAAATTAATGATATTCGGCATGAACTGCCACAAGGCGTGCAAGGCCCGTTCTTTAACGATGAATTCGGCGATACCTTCGGCAATATCTATGTGCTGAAAGGCAAAGATTTCGACTATGCCACACTAAAAGAATATGCCGACCGTCTGCAACTACAATTGCAGCGTGTCAAAGATGTTGCCAAAGTTGAGCTGATTGGCCTGCAAGATCAGAAAATCTGGATTGAGATTTCTAATACCAAAGCTGCACAGCTGGGGATTCCAGTCACTGCCATTCAGCAGTCGTTACAACAGCAAAATGCCATGAGCAATGCTGGTTTCTTTGAAACCGACACAGACCGGATTCAGGTTCGTGTCAGCGGTGCATTGCAGACTGTAGAAGAGCTACAGCAGATGCCACTCTATGTGAATGGTAAAACCATCCAGCTCGGCGATGTCGCAGAGGTCTATCGCGGCTTTACCGATCCCGCCCAGCCACGTATGCGTTTTATGGGGGAAAATGGCATTGGTATTGCGGTATCGATGCGTAAGGGTGGGGACATCATTGCCTTGGGTAAACATCTGGAACAGGAATTTGCCCGCCTGCAGAAATCCCTGCCTCTGGGGATGGACCTGCAAAAAGTATCGGATCAGCCGGTGGCGGTAAAACGCAGTATCAACGAGTTTATGAAGGTGCTGGCGGAAGCGGTAATTATCGTGCTTCTGGTCAGTTTCTTCTCTCTCGGTTTCCGTCCTGGTCTGGTGGTGGCTTTTTCAATTCCTTTGGTACTGGCGATGACCTTTGCCGGGATGCAGCTATTTGATGTCGGTCTGCATAAGATTTCCTTAGGTGCCTTGATTCTGGCACTTGGCCTGCTGGTTGATGATGCCATTATTGCCATTGAGATGATGGCGATCAAAATGGAACAGGGCTATAGCCGGCTGGAAGCTGCCGGGCATGCCTGGCGTACCACGGCATTTCCGATGTTGACCGGAACCCTGATTACGGCAGCTGGCTTCCTGCCGATAGCCACTGCTGCATCTAGTACCGGGGAATATACCCGTTCCATCTTTCAGGTGGTGACCCTTGCCTTGCTGGTGTCCTGGATCGCTGCAGTGTTGTTCGTTCCTTATCTAGGGGATAAACTCCTGCCGGATTTTAATAGAGATCTGATCCAGAAAGCCCCCTGGTATCAGCGTTTATGGGCACGTCTGCGCAAGCAGCCTGAACCAGAGCCGATTGTGCATCATGCGGGGGAGCATCATGATCCTTATCAAACCCGGTTCTATCAGGGTTTTAGACGCTGGGTAAATACCTGTGTCACTTATCGCAAGACCGTGATTGCGTTGACTGTAGGAATTTTTGTCCTGTCGATCATCATGTTTAAATTCGTACCGCAACAGTTCTTTCCACCATCGAATCGAGCAGAAATTCTGGTCGATCTGAAACTGGAAGAGGGGGCTTCACTGAAAGCCACCGAAGCTGCCGTGAAAAAAGTCGAAGCTTTCCTGTCTAAACAGGAGGGTATTGATAATTATGTCGTTTACGTCGGCACCGGCTCACCGCGTTTTTACTTACCACTTGATCAGCAATTGCCTCAAACCAGCTTTGCCCAATTTGTGGTGCTGGCCTCTTCCCTAGAAGATCGCAATGAAATCCGTGAATCTTTAAGCAAGCAGATTCGTCTGCTGTTACCTGAAGTACGTACCCGTGTATCCTTGCTGGAAAATGGTCCACCGGTCGGCTATCCACTTCAATTCCGGGTGTCGGGTGAAGACTTGGCACTGGTACGCAGCTGGGCACAAAAAGTCGCTGCCAAGGTAGCCGAAAACCAGAACACCACCAATGTGCATCTGGACTGGGGCGAGCCAAGTAAAGTGATCAAATTAGACATTGATCAGGACCGTGCCCGTCAGATGGGCGTGAGCAGTAGTGATCTGGCCAATTTCCTGAACAGCTCCATTGCAGGCGCGGGACTGGATCAGTTCCGGGAAAAACGTGAGCTGATTGAAATCCGTCTGCGTGGTGAGCAGGCTGAACGTGTCGATGTGGCATCTTTAAGCAGTCTGGCGGTACCCACTGCACGTGGTAACTTTGTGCCCTTGGCGCAGATTGCCAATATTGAATACAGCTTTGAAGAGGGACTAATCTGGCATCGTAACCGTTTGCCGACGATTACCGTACGTGCGGATATCCGTAGTAATTTACAACCAGCCACCGTGGTCAATCAGCTTGCTCCTGTCTTGGAGAGCATTAAAGCTCAATTACCAAGTGGCTACTTGATTGAGGTAGGCGGAACCGTAGAGGAATCAGCACGTGGTCAGACATCTGTGAATGCTGGTATGCCATTGTTCCTGGCAGTGGTTCTGACCCTGCTGATGATCCAGCTAAGAAGTATGTCACGGACCTTTATTGTGTTCCTGACCGCGCCACTGGGCATCATTGGCGTGGTACTCTTTCTGTTATTGTTTAATAAACCGTTTGGTTTCGTCGCCATGCTGGGTACGATTGCACTCTCAGGCATGATCATGCGTAATTCCCTGATTCTGATTGATCAGATCGAACAGGATATTCAGGCTGGGGAATCACCATGGGATGCCATCATCAATGCCACGGTACGCCGTTGCCGTCCAATTGTATTGACTGCCCTGGCTGCTGTACTGGCCATGATTCCACTTTCACGTAGTATTTTCTTCGGCCCAATGGCAGTTGCCATCATGGGCGGACTGATTGTGGCGACACTGTTAACCCTGTTTTTCCTGCCGGCCTTGTATGCGCAATGGTTTAAGGTAAAGAAAACTTCGCAATCGGTCTAAAACTGTCTTAAAATCAGGTGCGAAATATTAAATTTTTTAATATAGTAGTGCCTGATAATTTTACAATTTTAAAAAATGCGAAGTTGCCGTTTTTCCAGTGTTGCAGAAACGGACAACGAGGTTGAAAGAGACATGAATCAAAAAAGTTTAACTCAAATGCGGCGCTCTGTAGCCATTGCATATGTGTTCATGTTTTTAGCCTCTTTTACCGTGATTTTTGGAATTTTTTCTTATTGGTTAGCACGCAAAGTCGCTCAGGTTGACTATGCAGAAGTCTGGCTACAGGCACAGGCGCTATGGATTATGCGTAATGTGGTGATTTATACCATGCTCGCTGTTTTTGCAGCCCTCTGGTTCATTCCACTCTTTTTCTATGCTTGGGACAGCATGTTATGGGTGAAAGCCTGCACTGTCGCTGGCGTCGTATTCAGCTTTATTGCGTTTATTTTCATGATTAATGCCTGGTTCAAGGGCGTGTCCAAATTCTATCAAAGCAAAGCTGTTTTCTAAGCTTTCGATTTTTTTTCAGATTTCCCCTTGTAAAAACTGGTTTGACCCCCAATTTCAGACCACAGTTAAGTATTAAATAAAATTCCGTGAGGAGCATCGCCAGACATGGCTAAACGTGATTATTATGAGGTTTTGGGTGTTGCTAAAACCGCTAGTGATGATGAGATTAAAAAAGCCTACCGTAAGTTGGCGATGAAATATCATCCAGACCGCAACCCTGACAATCCAGAAGCTGAAGAAAAGTTCAAGGAAGCTTCAGAAGCTTATGAAGTACTGTCTGACAGCGAAAAGCGCAGCATGTACGACCGCATGGGCCATCAGGCCTTTGAAGGTGGTATGGGCGGCGGTGGCGGCTTCGGCGGTGGTTTTAGCGCAGAAGATATTTTCAGCCAGTTCGGTGACATCTTTGGTGGGGCATTTGGTGGCAGTCGTCAGCAACAACGTGCGCGCCGTGGTTCTGACTTACGTTATGTCATGGAACTGAGCCTGGAAGAAGCAGTCAAAGGCGTCAAGAAAACCATTACCTTCACTGCGCCTGCACCATGTGATGCCTGTGATGGTAAAGGTTCCAAAAATCCGAATGATGTGGAAACTTGTCCGACCTGTCATGGTGCAGGCCAGGTACGTATGCAGCAGGGCTTCTTCTCTGTACAGCAAACCTGTAGCACCTGTCGTGGTCAAGGCAAGATCATCAAGAATCCATGTAATAAATGTCATGGTTCGGGCGTATCTGATCGAAAGCAAACCCTGGAAGTTACCATTCCCGCTGGTGTGGACAATGGCGACCGCGTACGTTTAACTGGTAAGGGTGAAGCGATCCGTGATGGTCAATCAGGCGATCTATACGTAGAAGTGGTAGTGCGTGAGCACGAGATCTTCCAGCGTGATGGTGCTGACCTGTATATGGATGTGCCTGTTTCAATTGCTGATGCTGCATTGGGTAAAGAGATTGAAATCCCAACCCTGGATGGCCGTGTCAGCCTGAAAATCCCGGAAGGTACGCAAACCGGTAAATTATTCCGTTTACGTGGTAAGGGGGTAAAACCTGTTCGTACCAGCATGACTGGTGACCTGTTATGCCGTATTGTGGTTGAAACACCAGTAAACCTGACTTCACGTCAGCGCGAATTGCTGAAAGAGCTGCAAGCATCAATGGATGGGGAAGGTAGCCAATCTTCACCGAAGAAAAAATCATTCTTTGATCGTCTGTTTGACTAATTGAATGAAAATAAAAAAGGATGCTCAGGCGTCCTTTTTTATATCTTAGCTTTATAGTCCACCGATTTTTAAAGAGAAAAAATTGGTATCTTCCTCAGGTTTCTGTATAAGTTTACTGCTCAGTAAAGCTCCTGTCATACCTTACATTCCTGTGGCTTGAACTTACTCTTTTATTTCAACAAAGCTAACATAAATGATACTGATCTCATCTTTTGCAATTTGCTGAAGTAGCTAAACTGATTATAAGAATAAAGAAGTTGATCACGCATAATTTTTTTAAAATTTAAGGTAACCGAGATGATAAAAGTAAATATTGGTATTTCAGCCGAAGACAGAGCGGAAATTGTAGAAGGTCTATCCAGACTACTTGCCGATAGCTACACCTTATATTTAATGACCCATAACTTTCACTGGAATGTCACCGGCCCGCAATTTAATACTCTACATAACATGTTTATGCAGCAATATACCGAACAGTGGAATGCTTTAGACATTATTGCAGAACGGATCCGTTCTTTGGGCTTTCCGACGCCAGGAACCTATCAGCAGTTTGCAAAGCTGACTTCTATTGAGGAAATTGAAGGTGTTCCTAAAGCGGAGGAAATGATTCGCTTACTGGTCAATGCCCATGAGACGGTTGCCCGTACCGCAAGAAGCATGTTTGACATTGTAGACAAGGCAAATGACCAGCCAACTGCAGATATCCTGACTCAACGTCTGAATGTACACGAGAAAACAGCCTGGATGTTAAGAAGTCTGTTAGAAGAGTAAATCTTTCAGATATTCAAAGCTGAATTTTTAGTTTTCTATTTTCAAGGTATTGCTCTCATACAACTGGCCCATGGTGATCCTATGGGCTTTTTATATTTTTAATCCTGAGCTCATCGTGTATACAGGAAAAACAGCTTGCCCAATATTTTATAGAAAGCCGACTCTTTAAAATTTAATTAAACATTTCCTGCATATCAAAAACGCTCATGATCTTCTTTAATTCTTTTCATTGATTTTTATGCGATCAATCTTAGTGTTAGGAGCGAGTTTTGCTATAGTAAGAACAATTTCGAATCAATATCAGGACTATGTTATGTCAGCGACACCACGCATTGGAATTTTAGGTGCAGGCGGCCGTATGGGACGCATCCTTATTCAGGCAGTGAAAGAAGCCGGCTATCAATTGGGCGCAGCAGTTGAACGCCCAGAAAGTACTTTAATTGGTACAGATGCAGGTGAAATGGCAGGTATTGGTGTAGTTGGTGTAAAAGTCGTGGGTAGCCTTGAAGAAGTGGTGAAAGACTGTGATGTGGTCATTGACTTCACTGCACCTGCAGCCACTATACATCACCTTAAAGTGTGCCGTGAAAATGGCGTGGCCATCGTGATTGGTACCACGGGTCTCAACGACGAACAAAAAGCTTACCTCGATGAGTCTGCAACTGAAACCCCTGTGGTCTACGCTGCCAACTATTCAGTGGGTGTAAACGTGTCAATTAAACTACTAGAGCTAGCATCTAAAGTATTTGGTGATACCGTTGATATTGAAGTGATTGAAGCGCACCATCGTCATAAAGTGGATGCACCATCAGGTACAGCACTGATGTGGGGTGAGGCAATTGCAGGTGCACTCGGCCGTGATCTGAAAAAAGATGCAGTCTATCACCGTGAAGGCCATACAGGTCCACGTGAGCGCCAAAGTATCGGCTTCCAAACGATTCGTGGTGGTGATATTGTGGGTGAACATACAGCGATGTTTATTGCCGATGGTGAACGCGTTGAAATTACCCATAAAGCCACTAACCGCATGAACTTCGCTTCAGGTGCAGTACGTGCCGCAGCTTGGGTAGTTGGTCGCGATGCGCGCAAATATGACATGAAAGATGTACTTGGTTTTAACGATATTCAAGTTTAAATTTTCGTCAAAATCATTTATAAGTATAAGAATAACTAAAACTAAAATAAGACGACAATGAAATGAAAAAAGTCATACTCATGATCTGTGCTGTGGCATTTGCCGCCGCAGCACAGCCTAAATCTGTACCAAATGCCAAACTCAGTATTAATAAAAATAATATCAAGGTCTGGACCTATCAAGACAAGAATAATCCGGTTTTTCTGTATAAAGCTGAAACGACCTATGATGTACCGATAGAACAGGCAGTACACCTGATTATTGATGTCGATAATGCAGTAAAATGGGTGCCTTATATGGGCAATGTGAAGCTACTCTCCCGGGATGACAAAAAGGGGGATTTTACCTTGTATATGGTACTGGATTTTCCGTTTCCGCTGAAAGACCGGGACTTAGTGGTACAAGGGAAGATGATCCGTGAAGCCAATGGCCAGATCACGATTAAGAACAAAGCCATTCAAAAGGGCTATCCACTGAATCCGGATTATGTACGCTTGACCCATTATGAAGGTGATTGGACTTTTAACCGTTTAGGCGAGAAAAAGGTCAAGGTCTCTACTTATGGTTATGCCAATCCTGAAGGCTCTATCCCGCTGACTTTTGTAAATATGTTTGTACAGCAGCAGCCTTATCAGATGTTGCAAAAAATGAAGCTGGAACTGAATAAATCCTCGACAGTTCCGGTATTGCCAGAAGCGCTGCGTTAGTCAGTCTTGACATCCTCACCCACCTAAAGGAGGGTGATTCCTACTGCTAGACGCTCATGCCCGAGCGCAAGAATGTTTAGAGCTGAGTTTTTATCTCTATCGTGAGCTGTACCGCAACTTACGCACTCCCATTCTCTTATTCCAAGACCCGTCCTACCTTTCGGACTACTTGAGGTGATCTCACCACAGCACGAACAGATTTGGGTGGTATAGGCTTCATTGACTTCCTCAAACAATACCCCTGCGTTCTCGCATTTATACTTGAGCAATGTTTTTAGTGCCGAAAACCCTGTATCTAAAACAGACTTTGCCATTTTAGTTTTGACTAGTTTCCTGGCACTTAAGTCACCCACAACAATTAGTGC
>NZ_PQLP01000036.1:0-29713 GCF_002918965.1 Acinetobacter sp. ACNIH3
GTATTAATCTGCTTAAATATTTTTATTAAAATACATTTCTTTCATAAATCAAAAAATGATTATCCTATTCATATTTATAGATATTAAAAGCCCTTTCTCCCTTTGGGATGAGAAGTATTACTTTGAAGAGAATGAGGGAGTTTTTTAGAAAAAACCTCTCCCTGAGGAGCATGCTCCGCAAGCCTCCTTATAGGAGGGAATTCCCTTTATAGGGATTCAAAAATGATTTATGAAAGAACCCTATAATTAAAATTAATTATAAAAATCTTAAATAAATATCTATTTCCAGTGAATATTTAATTTAAATGAACTCTAATTTCTTTTAAATAAAAGATGAGTAAAATTGAGTTTCTTACAGCCTTATCTATAAATTTTTCTAAATCAATTTGTTCTGACCCATCATCAAATGGTATCGATAAAGGCTTTTATGTTTTAACCACCAACTCTCCCATATTTGACGTTCTACTTTGAAATAGACTAAATTTTATCCTTTAAAATTAATGCTCCTTTTTTGTAGCAGAATTCTTATCTGTAAAAAGAAAAAGTTCATTTTATGCGCCTTTTTAATGCTTAATTATTCATATATAAAAAAAAGATCACCCACAGGTGATCTTTTTTATTAAATAAGACTACCTAAGCAGCGAGTTGTTCATCACGCTTGAACACCAGCTCACCTTTAAGAGAACTCTCTGCATCAAAGTAGTACCCCTCAGTATTAAAACCTTTCAGATCCTCTACGCGATCAATCTGGTTTTCAATAATAAAGCGTGCCATCAGGCCACGTGCTTTCTTGGCATAAAAGCTAATCACTTTATATTTGCCATTTTTCTGATCCAAAAACACAGGCTTAATGATTTCTGCCTGGATTTTATTTTCCTTCACAGATTTATAGTATTCATCAGAAGCAATATTCACCAAAAGTTCTGAATTCGCCGCTGCAAGATCATAATTGATCAGCTCAGTAATGGTATGTCCCCAGAATTCATACAGGTTATGACCACGAGAATTGGCAAGTTTTGTTCCCATCTCTAATCGATATGGCATCATCAGATCCAATGGACGTAACAAACCATATAAGCCGGACAGCATACGCAGATGTTCCTGGGCATAGCTAATATCATGATCTTTTAGATTATAGGCATCCAGACCTGTATAAACATCGCCCTTAAAGGCAAAAATCGCCTGTCGTGCATTTGACAGATCAAACTCTGGCTGCCAGTCACGGAAACGCTCAACATTAAGATTGGCAATTTTTTCACTTACCGACATCAGGCTGGAAATTTCTGTTGCTGACAACTTGCTGGCAACTTCTATCAATTCCTGGGAATGTTCCAGCAATCTTGCTTGCGTATGCTGATCTGTTGGTAACGATGATTCGTAGTCGAGGGTCTTTGCAGGGGAAATTAATACGAGCATAGCCAACCTGGTTAAAAAGTGATTAATCAAACTATATCAGTCGAGTTACTTTAATTCCAATTCATGTTTTTACTTAATACAATCGTTAAAATACGCCTTTCTCCCCTCATTTATCGATTTTCCTATGTCCGAGCAAATTTTCCTTCAGGGTCCTGTGGGACAAATTGAAGTTTTTGTGGATTATCCTCAGGGTGAAGTGAAAGGATTCGCGGTTGTTTGTCACCCCCATCCATTGCAAGGTGGTACACCACAACATAAAGTTCCAGTATTGCTGGCACAAATGTTTTTAGAGCGTGGTTGTGTTGTCTATCGTCCAAGTTTCCGTGGTTCTGGTCAAAGTGATGGAATACACGACGAAGGCTATGGTGAAACTGATGATGTACTTGAAGTGATTAAATTCGCTCGTACTCAACATATTGGCTTGCCATTCTATGCAGGTGGCTTTAGTTTCGGTGCACATGTCATGGCCAAAAGCTATGCCATGCTACCTATAGAATTACAGCCTAAACAGACGGTTTTATGCGGTTTGCCAACCGCCACCGTAGCAGGTTTACGCCACTATGTAACACCGCATATTAAAGGTGACATTCTGTTCCTGCATGGTGAAGCCGATGATGTAACCCTGTTGTCGGATCTGATTGAATGGGCTAAACCACAGCGTCATTTGTTGACCATTTTACCAGGTGCCAATCATTTCTTTACTGGTTACCTCAAACAGTTGCGTATTGCGATTACGCGCTTTTTAATGCTGTAAAAAATTCCATAATTAAAAAAAGCGGCTCAATGGCCGCTTTTTTTAATTTTTCCATTCGAATTCACTAAAGCTTTCTTGCTCCTTGAGTGAAGCTTCTACGGCCTGTGCCAGTTGATTAAGAAGGCTTTGTTCGGTAATCCGATCCAGCCAGTCTTGTTCTTCATCTGGATAAGATACAATCTCACAGACAAAATGCCCTTCACTGTCACGACTTTCACAACTCACCGAAAGTGGCAATGCGTGTTCATCTACTGCAACAGCAACCTGTCCACCACTTTGTGGCAGGGTTTGAAAGCCATATTTTCCGAGTTCATCAGCAAGAAATTGCGCGACATACTCTTGGGTCTCACGACTATCCTGTAATTGCTGTTGGCTTTGAGTATTGGCAATAAATTTTAATTTTCGCATCGCTACATCCAAATGGCTTTTTTCTTGTATGGGTTTAGCATAAGCCAATATAAACAAAACAGCCAAGCAAAAGCTTGGCTGTTTCACATAAATTTAAGGATTATTCTGTCACTTCAATCGCCAGACCAGCCTGAGACGTCAGTTCAGTAAAGGTTGGGAAGCTGGTGGCGACTGTTTCAGTCCCGACAATCTTGATTTCACCTGAGTTACGCAGACCTGCAATCGAGAAACTCATTGCGATACGGTGATCATGATGCGATTCAATTTCACCACCGGTAAAGATTGGTGACCAGTCACCTGCCTTGCCTTTACCTTCTATGATGATGCCATCTTCAGTCGGCGTACAGTCGATGCCCATGGTTTTTAGGCCATCTGCCATGACTTGAATACGATCCGATTCTTTGACACGGAGTTCAGCCGCACCCGTCAGGATCGTTTGACCTTCCGCACATGCCGCTGCAATAAACAATGCCGGGAATTCATCAATTGCCAATGGCACCTGATCTTCAGGCATATGAATACCTTTTAAGGTACGAGTACCACGAATACGAATGTCTGCAATCGGCTCACCACCTGCAATACGTTCGTTTTCAACCGTAATGTCCGCACCCATCTGTTTCAGGATTTCGATCACACCGGTACGGGTCGGGTTAATACCTACAGCTTCTAAGGTCACATCCGAGTTTTCAGTAATCGCGGCACCAACCATAAAGAAAGCAGCAGATGAAATATCAGATGGGACTTGGATATTGGTACCGACCAATTTTCCGCCACCTTGTAATGAAATCCGGTTACCTTCAGTTTTCACTTCATAACCAAAGGCACGCAGCATACGTTCAGTATGGTCACGTGTTGGTTCAGGCTCAGTCACCGAAGTTTTACCTTCAGCCCAAAGACCTGCCAGTAAAATCCCTGATTTCACCTGAGCTGATGCCATTGGCAAGTCGTACTGGATTCCTTTCAGGTTTTGATTGCCTGTAATGGATACCGGTGGCGTACCACGTTCACCTGTGGTTTGAATCTGTGCACCCATTTCACGCAAAGGCTTGGCAATACGCTCCATTGGACGTTTAGACAGTGAAGCATCACCCGTCATCACTGAATCAAATTTTTGTGCAGCCAACATACCGGACAGCAAACGCATTGATGTACCTGAGTTGCCCATATACAGCGCAGACTGTGGTGCTTTCAGACCGTGCATCCCCACACCATGAATCGTCACTTCACCATTTTTAGGACCCTCAATGCTCACGCCCATATCACGGAAAGCTTGCAGAGTCGCTAAAGCATCTTCCCCTTCAAGGAAACCGGTCACATGCGTTGTACCTTCAGCGATAGCACCAAACATGATCGAACGGTGTGACACAGATTTGTCACCTGGCACGGTAAATTTGCCCTGGAATTTCTTGGCACCCGGCTGAATGGTAAATTGTTGTGTCACTTGATTTTTCTCCATGAAAGGTTTCTTGGCGAGCATATGGTTGAAATGCTGGCGAGCTGCCTGCGCATGTCCCAGTAAGCCCATCAATGCTTGGGAATCTTCGTCTTCAATCAGCTTGCGGATAATTTCCAGCTGAGCCTCAAAGCCATCTACAGCATTCAGAATTGCTTTTTTGTTGGCAAAAAAGATGTCATGCCACATTTGTGGATCACTGGCTGCAATTCGGGAAAAGTCCCGAAAGCCGCCCGCAGCATAACGAAAAATATCTAAATTGTCTTCACGCTTGGCCAGTTGTTCGACCAGGTTAAAGGCCATCAGATGCGGAAGATGACTGGTATGCGCCAGCACTTCATCGTGCTTTTCCACATCCATACAAATCACTTCCGCTTTTGCCGCCTGCCACAGTTGAATCAGTTTATCGACTGCCCACGCTGCACTGGTTGGCAACGGCGTCAAAATCACCTTATGATTGGCAAATAGATCAACTTTACCAGCATGCACACCCGTATGTTCTGCACCCGCAATCGGATGTCCCGGCACAAAACCTGCTGGTAATGCATCACCAAACACAGCCTTGGCTGCATCTACCACATTCCCCTTTGTGCTACCCACATCGGTAATAATGGTACCTTCAGCCAGATAAGGCTGAATCGTTTCCAGTACTTTTTGCGTAGCACGTACGGGTAACGCCAGGACGATCAGGTCTGCACCTTTGACAGCTTCTACAGGATCTGCATAACCTTCGGAAATTAATCCCAAGGCTTTGGCATCTTCCAGCGTTTTTTGCGAGCGGGTCGATGCCACGATGTCATTGGCTAAATGTTCAGCCTTAATCACACGTGCCAGACTTGAACCAATCAGTCCAAGTCCAATAAAGGCAACTTTTTCAAACAGTGGCTGCGACATAACTTAAGCTTTTGCCTCTAAGCCAAGTACTTTGCCTAGTGCAGCAAGGAATTTGGCATTTTCAGCTTCGGTACCAATCGATACGCGCAAGTGGTTAGCAATACCCACTGGACGCACAATAACACCTTGCTTTAATAAACCATTAAAGGTTTCAGCAGGATCTGCTTGAACATCGACTAAAATGAAGTTGGCACGAGATGGTACATAGTTTAGACCTAGAGCTTTAAAACCCGCTTCAAGCTGTGCCATACCTGCCTTGTTCACTTCACGAGATTTCTCGATGAAGGCTTCATCTTTCAGTGCAGCAACTGCAGCCACCATCGCCAAATGGTTCACGTTGAATGGCTGACGGATACGATTTAAATAATCCGTTACTTCAACCGATGCCAAGGCAAAACCAACACGCAGTGCAGCCAGACCATAACACTTAGACAAAGTACGGCTGACAATCAGGTTAGGATACTGCTTCAGGAATTTCAGGCTATTGAAGTTTTCCGGGAAATATTCCACATACGCTTCATCCAGCACTACGATCACATTTGCCGGCACTTTCTGCATGAACGCTTCAAATTCAGCTTCTTCAAACCAGGTGCCTGTCGGATTATTTGGATTGGCAATAAAGATCAGCTTGGTATTGTCTTTAATTGCAGCCGCCATCGCCTCAAGATCATGCGAGAAGCCTTTTGCTGGTACTTCAATCGCTTCGGCATGGATCGCTTGAGTTACCAGAGCATATACTGCAAATGCATGCTGGCTGTAAATCACAGAATCGCTTGAAGAAACGAATGCGCGGGCAAACATTTCCAGTAAGTCGTTTGAACCGTTGCCCAAAGTAATCTGGTCATGATTAAAACCAAATTGTGCTTTGATCTGGTCTTTCAGGATAAAACCACCACCATCGGGATAACGGCCAATTTCTGCCAGTTCTGCAGCGACTGCATCTTGGACTTTATCTGAACAGCCCAACGGGTTTTCATTTGAAGCAAGTTTCACGATATCGGTGATCCCTAACTCACGTTCAAGTTCACTGATTGGCTTACCTGGCTGGTATGGCTTTAACTTTGAGATGCCTTGATTGGCTGGCACGAACGACATTTTATACTTCCGATTTACGTGTGAAACAGTGGTCAGCACCCTCGCACTGACCACAAATGGCTGACTTAAAGTACAGCTGCAGGATATGAACCGAGCACGCGAACTTCTTTGACCAAAGGACGAATTTCTTCAATCGCAGCTTTCACGTGTTCCTGCTCAATATGGCCTTCAAGATCGATAAAGAATACATAAGCCCATTTTTCAGGAAGTGCAGGACGAGTTTCAATACTTGTTAGACTGATATTGTGCTTGGCAAATGGCGCCAGAATTTCCAGCAAAGCCCCGGCACGATCATGTGCTGAAATCAGTAATGAAGTCTTGTCATTACCGCTTTGTGGTACTTTCTCGCGGCCAATCACCAGGAAACGTGTCGTGTTTTCCGGATTGTCCTCGATATTGCTGTGCATAATCTCAAGATTATAGATGTTCGCAGCAATTTCTGAAGCAATTGCAGCAGAATGCCATTCATTC
The DNA here is from genome assembly GCF_002918965.1 of Acinetobacter sp. ACNIH3. Classification (NCBI taxonomy): domain Bacteria; kingdom Pseudomonadati; phylum Pseudomonadota; class Gammaproteobacteria; order Moraxellales; family Moraxellaceae; genus Acinetobacter; species Acinetobacter sp. ACNIH3. The sequence continues at coordinate 6,492 of NZ_PQLP01000036.1, forward strand.
TGAATACGGCGAGCTGCTTCAGCATTTGAACTCAGTGCGACACGCTCAACACCTGGATAATGGGCATCTAACCATTTACGGCATTGTGCCAAAGTTTGCTGATGCGCATAAATCTGCTTGATACTGTCTTTACGGGTATTTTCAGAGATCAGGAACTGGTGATGAATTGGCAATTCCACTTCACCAATCACATTGAGATGCGAAGTTTTGAAACAGTCTAAAGTATGATTCACCACACCTTCAGACGAGTTTTCAACTGGTACCAGACCATAATGCGCACTTCCCGCTTCTACTTCACGGAATACTTCATCAATGGTTGGCAATGGACGTACTACAGCATCATGCCCAAAATGTTTCAATACTGCTGAATGCGTATAGGTGCCCACAGGCCCCAGGAAAGCAATACTTTGTGGTGCTTCGAGCGCTAAACATGCCGACATGATTTCACGGAACAGACGTGCCATGGTGGTATCAGACAGTGGCCCCTCATTACGTTCCATAACATTACGCAAAACCTGCGCTTCACGTTCAGGACGGTAAAACAGTGGATTCTCTTCTGAAGCAAACTTTGCTTTTGCTACAGCTTCTGCCAAACGCGCACGGCGATTAATCAATTGCTGGATTTGCTGATCAACTGAATCGATATCTTCACGAATCTTAGCCAAATCAAGAGAAGTCGTAGTGTTTTGATCGTCGTTGATCATTGTTATGTCGCCCTTCATAAACCGTAACTGTTTCAGTATAACAATAGTAAGCTTTCAAATGTTACGCAATATGACTTTGTCTTTTAAAAGTCAGTTATTTATGCGTTGCCTAAGCACTCATCGCATCTGCAATGTTTAGTAACATTTTCCACAGCGTATTCAGCAAAAATTACATTATCAAATTGTAAAGTTTGCGTTTGCATCTTAACTGATTTTAGGATGGATGAATTATCATTATTTCTTAATCTATATAACGATTTTAACCATAAGAAAAATCATGCAAAGACTCAAAAATCAGCAATGGAAAGACGTTGCTAGATGATCAATAGTTCATTTTAAAATTACCGCTCAACCTCCTGCACATATGCTTTTTTTACTTGTTTTAACAGAGCTTTTTACATTTAACATGTATTTATTTACAAAGCAGGGACGATTTTTAAACCTTATCCCGCTAGTCTGTTCAAAACTTAGGCAGGAGCAAATACATGCCAAAAAGAATAGCTGTGCTCGTCACTCATAACTTTGATGATCAGGAATATTTTGAACCTGTAGAAGCCTTTCGTGCTGCCAGTCACAGTATCTGCAATATTGACCATGAAGCTGGAAAGGTTATATATGGTCGGAAACATACAGCTTCAGTGACCATAGATGAAAGTATTGACCAGATTTGTGTCGATGATTTTGATGCATTACTAATTCCAGGTGGAGAATCTCCCCTGACCTTCACTTCAGATGCTGTCGTTCTAAAGTTGATTCAGGAATTTAATGCAGCCAATAAAACCATCTTTAGCATCTGCGATGCTTCATTATTACTCGGTGCAGCTGACGTACTGAAGGACCGGATTATTACCAGTATTCGTGACCATGCGCACTGGCTGCAAGATGCAGGCGGTCGTTATTATGATGCAGAACTGGTCAATGATAATAACCAGTTGATCTCTTCACGTGCACCAGACGATTTACCTGTGTTTATTGATGAGTGCCTAGAAGTATTAAAGTCTTAAAATATGAAAAATGTCATTTGCTCCCTTACATAAAAATGAGCCCTTATAGGCTCACTTTTACTTTATAGCGAATGAAATACTTTTAGCGACCTAATAGGCTACGTGCCACGATTTCTTTCATGATCTCATTCGTACCACCATAAATCCTTTGGATACGCGCATCGACAAAGAAACGGGAAATCGGATATTCAGTCATATAGCCATAGCCACCAAACAGCTGGAGCAAATTATCCGCAATTTTCATCTGCATGTCAGTTGAAAAACTTTTTAAGGCTGCTGCAGTTTCAACATTCAGCTTGCCCTGCATATACAACTCAACATTCTGATTATAAAACGCCGCTGTTGCCAGTTCATCAATCTTGGCCTGTGCCAGTACAAAGCGAGTGTTCTGGAATTGGCCCACTGCCTGACCAAAGGCTTGACGTTCTTTGACATAGGTCGTGGTGATATCAATTGAACCACGAATCGCACCCAAAGCCGTAGCCGCAATCGCAGTGCGCTCACGTGGCAGTTCCTGCATCAGGTATGCAAAGCCTTGGCCTGGTTGACCGAGTAACTGATCTTTTGGCACTTTGACATTATCAAAGAACAGCTCAGAGGTATCTTGCGAGTGCAGGCCAATCTTGTCCAGATTGGTGCCTTTCTTGAAACCTTCCAGATGAGTATCTACTAAAAGCAGTGAAACACCTTTGGCACGTGCCTGTGGATCGGTTTTTACAGCCAGCACCACCAGATCGGCATGCTGACCATTCGAAATAAAAGTTTTGGAACCATTTAACAGATAATGGTCGTCCTGCAAAATGGCACTGGTTCGAATTGCCTGCAAGTCAGAACCCGCACCTGGTTCAGTCATACCGATGGCACCGACCACCTCACCGGTTACCATTTTAGGCAGCCAGTATTTCTTCTGTTCTTCAGTGGCGATATGCAGGATATAGGGTGCAGCAATATCCGAGTGGCATGACAAACCAATAGAGAGTGCACTAAACCCTGCACGTGCCGACTCTTCGAGTAACATTAAGGAGTAATGGGTTGGCACACCATAGCCACCATATTCTTCTGGAACATCCACACAAAGAAAGCCATTTTCACCCAGCGCATTCCAGACTGAACGTGGAATCTTGCCCTCACGTTCCCATTGCTCATAGTGCGGTGCAATCTGTTCGCTCATAAAGCGTTTAAAGTTATCGCGGAATAATTCCAGGTCTGCATCATATGCCAGCATTGTTCTATCCTTGTGGTGTTTATCATTATATTTCCACAAACAGGCTAGCGATTTTTAAGGTGAGTGTCATGCGCTAATATGATTTTTTTCAAACTTTACAGTCAATTTATTTTAATAAAAGTTTAAAAAAGGAAGCCGAAGCTTCCTTTTTTAAACAGACTGAAATCAGTGAGATTTAACGCTTTCTTGCTGCATTAATTCATCAATTTCTGCCGGATTGTTTAATGCATAATTCAGTTTTTCTTTGTCCAGCTGACCGACCCATTTTGCAACAACCAGAGTCGCCAATGAGTTACCAATCAGGTTAGTCAAAGCACGTGCTTCAGACATGAAACGGTCGATACCCAGAATCAGTGCCAAGCCCGCTACCGGGATATGACCTACTGCAGACAGGGTTGCAGCCATTACGATAAAGCCAGAACCTGTTACACCTGCTGCACCTTTAGATGAAATCAATAGCACAAGAAGCAAGGTAATCTGATGAGATAGATCTAGCTGGGTATTGGTCGCCTGAGCGATGAAGACTGCCGCCATGGTCAGGTAAATAGAAGTCCCGTCCAGGTTGAAAGAATAACCTGTTGGAATAACCAGACCGACTACTGATTTTTCTGCACCTGCCAGTTCCAGCTTTTTCAGCATACGCGGCAATACAGATTCAGAGGATGAAGTACCCAGTACAATCAGCAATTCTTCGCGGATCAGACGGATCATTTTCATGATACTGAAGCCGGTGAAACGTGCAATCGAACCAAGAATAATGAAAATAAACAGGATACAGGTGATATAGAAGCACAGAATCAATTGACCCAGCTGCGCCAGTGTACCGATACCATATTTACCGATCGTAAATGCCATGGCACCGAACGCACCGATAGGTGCAAGTTTCATGATCATGTTCACGATGTTAAAGAATACATGTGAAATCTGGTCAATGAACTTCAGTACTGGCTTACCATTATCTCCCAGCTGATGCAGGGCAAAACCAAACAGGAGAGCGAATAGTAGTACCTGAAGGATTTCACCTTCAGCAAATGCGCCCACCACCGTATTTGGAATGATATTCATGAAGAAATCGATGGTCGATTGTGACTCACCTGATGCAACATATTTCGAGATACCTTCTGTATCGAGAGTTGCTGGATCAACGTTCATACCAACACCAGGTTTGGCAATATTGATCACGAGCAGACCGATCACCAAGGCAATCGTCGATACGATTTCAAAGTATAGTAAAGCAATACCACCTGTCTTGCCGACAGATTTCATGCTTTCCATACCTGCAATACCACTCACTACCGTACAGAAAATTACTGGTGCGATAATCATTTTGATCAGGCGGATAAAGCCATCACCCAATGGTTTCAGCTGTTCGCCCAAACCAGGAACATATTGTTCAGCACCATTGATAATTTGCGTACCGCTTGGTGAGAAGTGACCCACAAGGATACCGGCAATAATGGCAACAATCACTTGAAAATAAAGTGACTTATAAATAGGTTTTTTAGCCATGACCTTAGTTCACAATATACTTCTAACAAGAAGCAATATTCAGTTTTCACTTATTTAAGAAAATAAGCATCCAATACTTGATTGCCTTAAACAAAAAAGTGCTTACGTATCAAGAAATTAATCTGATACTGAAAATAGATTGTGTATGTACTTTTAACAATTACAGGAACACCGCTCTTCAGCAGAAGTTAGTGCATTGATCAGGAGATGAAGCAAACACAAAGAATCAAGAGAAATTTTAACCGCTTTTTAGACTTTTGTTTAACCCAAAATGTTAAATTTGTCTAAATAATAAACAATATTCCTTAGACTATAGTCTTATAAAACTATAATTCTTCTGCAAAATAAGAAGGTGAAATACCAATATCAGCGTAAAATATGCCAATACTTGATGAACATGATTGATCTATCCCTATGACCACAAAGCGAAATATTTATAAAGATGCTGAACATCCTTTTGCCCAGTTTATTCGTATTATTGGTAAAGGAAAGAATGGTGCACGCTCGCTCAGTTATGATGAAGCCTATCAAGCTTTTAGTATGATCCTGAAAAATGAGGTGCTGGATGTGCAACTAGGTGCCTTCCTGATGCTACTGCGTGTAAAAGAAGAATCCGTCGAAGAACTGGCAGGTTTCGTTCAGGCAACCCGAGATCAGCTTAATTTTAAAGCTCTGGATGTAGACTTGGACTGGTCATCTTATGCTGGCAAGCGCAAGCATTATCCATGGTTTATCCTGTCTGCCCTCACCTTGGCCAAGCATGGCTATAATATTGTCATGCATGGTGCAGCTGGGCATACTTTGAATCGGGTTTATACTGAGCAAGTATTAGAATACTTAGGCTATTCTATTTGCCACAGTGAGGTTGAAGTCGAACAGCAGCTGCAAGAAAGACATTTTGCTTATCTGCCTTTAGATGTGATTTCACCTATCTTGGCTGAGCTGATCGGACTGCGGAATGTTATGGGTTTACGTTCTCCTATTCATACATTGGCGCGCCTGATTAATCCATTCAATGCCAAAGCGACTTTACAGGCCATTTTCCATCCGGCTTATCGTGGTTCACACCAGCGCGCTGCTTTTCAGCTCGGTTATCAAAATAGTGCTGTGATTAAAGGTGAAGGTGGCGAGTTTGAACGTAACCCTGATGCCAAAACCTTAATTTGTGGTATCAAGAATGGCGAACTGTATGAACACGAACTGCCTAAACTGACGGACAATCGCAGTCCGATTGAAGAAGAGCTGAATCTGGCCGTATTTAAAGAAGTCTGGGATGGTCAACGTTCGCATGAGTATGGCGAAACCGCAGTGGTTGAAACTATCGGTATTGCGCTATATACCATGGGCAAATATGAGAGCTATGAAGCAGCGATGCAAAAAGCCAAAGAACTCTGGAATACCCGTCTTTCAGTTTGAACAAAATCATTTATTCCAGACATTAAAAAGACCACGCTTGTGGTCTTTTTTGGTTTCAATTAAACGAAACGAATGGGCCTGAATTCTGGTTCATTCTTGTGATGATCATCATCACATTCTTCACCTTCTTCTTTGGTACCGCGGTCGATATAACCACTACGTTCAGTTTCAGGCAGATGTTTAATTTCCCAAGCATACACGGCTTGCATACACGTCTGACGCTGCTCTTCCGTCAGTGCCACACCGTTCGGCCATTTACCAATTTCAATCGCAGTACGCAGTCGGTCTACAATCTCAGGATTGAGCATAGAGAGCATTTGTTCAATATTCATGATTTAATCCCGATTCTGATAATCAAAGTCTTGGTTCCAGCCGAGCTTGGTCCGACACGCCATATAGAAATCATAACCCGGTGGATGTAAAAGTTGCAGTTTAAATGGATGTTTACGAATGTGAACCGTATCTCCCACATTCAAAGAGATGCTGTGCTGTCCATCTGCGCTGACCATCGGCATCACGCGATTTTTACGGATCACCAGCTTAATTTCACTATGTCCTCCAACCACAATCGGTCGGGATGACAGGGTATGCGGATGCATGGGTACCAGCACAATCGCATCCATACTTGGATGTACAATTGGTCCACCACCAGAAAGTGCATAGGCAGTTGAGCCTGTTGGTGTCGACACGATCAGACCATCACTATGCTGACGATAAACATATTGTCCATCAATATTCAGCTCAAAGTCGATCATGTGCACGGATTTACCAGAATGAAGTACGACATCATTCAGAGCAATCGCATCATGGATAATTTCGCCTTTAGAGCGGATTTCCAGTTCTAACAGGAAACGTCGCTCAAGCTGGAATTCACCTTTAAGAACCTGATCCAGCTTAAAAATGACTTCTGTCGGCTTGATATCCGTCAGGAAGCCCAAGCGACCACGGTTCACACCGATGACAGGAATATTATATTTGACCAGTGCCCGGGCAGCATGCAGCAATGAACCATCACCACCAACCACAATGACCAGATCGACCACCTCACCCAGCAAGGCGCGGCTCACTGTCTGGGTATTTTCATAAGGTACCAGCGCAGCGGTATCTGCATCAAACACTGGATGAAGGCCCACGTTCAACAAATGATCATGAATAAGACATAAGGTTTCAACTACTGAAGATTTATCAGGACGTCCTACTAACCCGATATTTCGGAATGTCTTATGTGAAATTAGCACCAGTCTCGTCGCTCCGCTACGAATCGCTCCTATAATAGCATTAAGCTCTGGCTCGTTGACAATTTTCCCTGGTTTTTATGTATAAGTAGAGCAAGTTAGAAATAATATTATGCAGACTAAGTGTATTTTTTAATTGATATTTTTTAACCAATTTCTCTTTAAATATTGCAAATTCCCTAAAAGCTTCGCATGATTAGCAGAATTTTACAGACGCTTATCATCATTTATGAAGTATGAACGTGGTTTGGGGTTTATTGCCTTAATCTTTTCCGTTTTGGTCATTTCAGCCTTTGTTGCCTTTAGTATCTATCTGATTCGTCTGGATAATATTGTACGTGACAAATTTGAAGGCCAGCGCTGGGACATTCCTGCGAAAGTCTTTGCACGTCCGATGGAAATCTATGTCAATGCACCTGTCAGCCAACAGGATCTTCAGGAAGAGCTTAAACTGCTTGGATATAAGAGTGCTGAAAGCTATACCAAGTCCGGAAGTTATGTGACTTCTGGTGATACTTTATATGTACATACCCGTGGTTTTGACTTTGGTGACCGGGTTGAGCCTGAGCAGATTTTAAAAGTCAGCTTCAATGGTGAACAGATTAATGACGTAAGTGCCACCAAGCCCTCCACGTCCGGAATTGCCCGTTTGGAACCTTTATTAATTGGCGGGATTTACCCCCAACATAATGAAGACCGGGTACTGATCAAGCTGAATAAAGTACCTAAACCTTTGATTGAAGCACTGATCGCCACCGAAGACCGTAATTTCTACCACCATCATGGTGTATCTCCACGCGGGATTGCACGTGCAGTGGTCAGCAATATTACCGGTGGTAAACGTCAGGGTGGCTCGACTTTAACCCAGCAGCTGGTCAAAAACTTCTATTTAAGTCCAGAGCGTACCTTAAAACGTAAGGTCAATGAAGCCTTTATGGCGATGTTGATTGAATTGCATTATGACAAGGATGAAATCCTTGAAGCCTATTTAAATGAAGTGAATCTGGGCCAGAATGGCAATTATTCTATTAATGGTTACGGTCTGGCTTCCCAATTCTATTTTGGTCTGCCGTTGCGCGAATTAAATATTTCCCAACAGGCATTTCTAGTTGGTCTGGTACAAGGTCCTTCCCTCTACAATCCATGGCGCAACCCTGAAACGGCGAAAAGACGTCGTGATATTGTGCTGAACAATATGCTGGTCATGGGTTATCTGACCCAAGAGCAATACGAAACCGAGAAGGCACGCCCTCTCAATGTCATTACAAAACCAACCCTGGGTCCGGCACGTTTTCCTGACTTCTTGGATATTGTGCGTCGTCAGCTGCGTACCGAATATCAGGAAGGTGACATTACCAATCAGGGCCTACGCATCTTTACCACGTTGGATCCATTGGCACAGACCCGTATTCAGCAAAGTTTCAAAAATACAGTGGCGAACTTAAGCAGATCAAATCCGAAACGTTTAAAAGATTTGCAAGGTGCGGTGCTGGTCACTCATCCAGAAAATGGTGAACTGGTTGCTGCAGTTGGTTCGACCCAGGACTTTACCGGCTTTAACCGTGCCCTGGATGCCAAACGTCAGGTGGGTTCGTTATTAAAACCTGTGATTTACCTGACCGCAATTGAATCGAACCGTTACCATTGGGGTAGCCCGATCGAAGACAGCGAGCTGAGCATTAAAACTGATGGCAAGACCTGGACCCCCAAGAACTATAGTGGCCGCCCACATGGTGTGGTTCCAATGTCTCAGGCACTGGCAAATTCCTATAACCTGTCCGCGGTACGTTTGGCGCAGGAATTCGGTATGTCAACCTTTATCAATCACCTGAAGAAATTTGGTGTGACTTCTGATATTCCGTCCTACCCTTCCATTTATCTGGGTGCGGTAGATATGTCACCTATGGAAGTGATGAGTCTGTATGGCAATTTCGCGACTGGCGGTTTTAAATATCCGGTCAAAGCCATTCGTTCCGTGGTGGATGCCAATGGTCGTCTGGTCGATCGCTATGGCCTGACGGTTCAGCCGACCATTGATCCGGCTTATGCCTATATCCTGAACAACGGTTTACAGCAGGTCATGAGCAGCGGTACCGGCCAATCTGCTTATAGTACCCTGCCACGCAATCTTGGTCTGGCTGGCAAATCAGGGACAACCAATGATACCCGTGACTCATGGTTCGCAGGCTATTCTGGTAATTACCTAGCTGTGGTCTGGTTAGGTCTGGATGACAATAAGATTACTGGTTTGACCGGATCATCTGGTGCGCTACCGGTATGGACCAGTGTCATGAAGCAGCTACGCCAGAAGCCGGTAAATCTGCATCAACCAGGTGAGGTACAATGGCAATGGGTCGATCGCGCGACAGGTCATTTGTCTGCTCAAGGCTGTGAAGGTGCCATGTATATTCCACTGACTCGTCACAGCATGCCAAATCAGGCTACTGCTTGTGGCGCATCGCATTATGCCCCTGCCCCACATACAATTGATTCAGAAGAACCTCAAGTTTCTGACGATCCAAGCGATGAAATTGGGATCTGGATTGAAGAAACTGAAACGGAAAACCAACGTGATTCTTTACAAGATACACGTATCATCTCAAGCGGTAGTTATTCACCCTAATTGAGTGAGATATATGTTTCAAAAAATCCTGATTGGTTCAATTTTAGTTGCTTTAGTCGGCTGTCAGTCCATACAGCAGGAACCATCTGCTCCAGCCAAGCCTGCACCTGAAAAGCCACGGGTGCAGAAATCTGATGGTGTAGTAATTACGCCTTATGATCATCCTGAAATCAAACGTCAAAAAGTGGTCGTGCCACAGCAGAAACCTAAACCACAGCAGTTTGATGATGGCCGTCAGTTACCTGCTTTCAAAAAATTGATGCAGCAGACTCAAACAGCGTATAAAGCACAAAAGTTTGATCAGGCTGAAGCCTATGTCACCCAGGCGCAGCGACTGGCACCGCAGTCTCCTGAAACCTATCTGTATTTAGGGATGCTGGCGAATCGCAAGAATAAACCCGCCAATGCGCAAGCGTTTGCGCAGCGCGGCCTTAGCTACGCCCAAAGTAATGCCATGAAAAAGCAGCTCTGGCAGGTGATTCTTAAAGCTGGTCAGCTGCAAAAAAATCCACAAACCATTCAAAAAGCACAGAAGGCATTAAGCGCTCTTTAAGCTATAATTACTTTTAGTAATGAACTTACCTATATCCCGCGAATGCCTGCGATCCCGTAGGCATGATGGGATTGAGCCAGACTCAAATCTTCTTTGTTGATTCCACCAAGTGCATACACAGGAATCTGAATCTGTTTGGCAATCTGCTCAAAGGTAATCCATCCCAGTGGCTCTACTTCTGTATGAGTCGCTGTTGGAAGCACAGGACTCAGAAAAATTGCTTCACAGCCCAGCTGTTCTGCCCGTTGTGTAGACGCATGATCATGACACGCAGCAATATAGCGTTTCCCTATAACCAGATCACTGGTACTTAGTTGATTCAGCTGTGCCTGCTTAAGATGTAAAGTCTGAATACTCTGTTGCTGTTGTTCATCCAGCAGCAGATATAAGTCATGATTAATTATCAATTGGGATAATTGTTCTGCTAGCAGGGTTGCCAATTTCTCGGCCTGTTCTGCGTTGGCGTCAACTCGCCAATACAGCATTTGCACTTTGTCGAGCTGATGCAGATCTGCCAGATCACTGCTGATTTTAATCATCTGTGGCCATAACAGTTTTTCTAAAATCACCGCATTGGCTTTCGGAAAATTCAGCTGCTGTAACTGCTCGCGGCTATACCACTTCCAGGGTTGCTGAATCTGGGCTAACTGTGCTTCAGCTACACTGGCATGGAATAAATGCAGATGCACAATCACATCTTCATATTCATGACGAATAAAATCGAAAGAATGCCAAAGCTCGATATCAATACCGACTTCTTCCTGGATCTCACGACGGCAGGCTTGCAGCGGTGTTTCACCTTCTTCTACTTTGCCGCCAGGGAATTCATGTTTATTTCCCTGATGCTGTTTCGCTTCCCGCCAGCCAACCAGAACCTGATTTTGGTGAAATAACAAGGCAATCGCGACATGAATATTTGCTTTGGACATACGAAAATAAACTGGCTGGAAATATTACGAATTGTAAGTGATAGCAGATTTTTTAGGAATTGCAAAATTTAGGCGTTGACAGCTCTATTCGATAATGATTATCATTTAAACCAATCCAAGCACATACCACGGAGTCGATGGAATGAACGCACCTTTTAGCCTGTTTACACGTAACAATGACGCTCATCATGCATTACCAATGCTGCATTCAAATAACCTGTTTGCTCTCGGACGCGAAATTCGCATCATGCATGCCGGTGAAGAATACCGCCTACGCTTGACCCGAAATAATCGTCTCATTCTCACTAAATAAACAAAATAACTCACACAATAATAAACGTGGTCATCAGCAGTATGAATCAGCGCGTACTGCTTTTTTCTTATTTGGTCTGTTTCCTGATTCTAGATCTAAAAGCGCAATACGACTTTTAACCCGCCAAGATCAGAAGCCATAAATTGAATATCACCATGATGCAATTGCATGATTTTCTGGCAGATAGATAATCCTAGGCCTGATCCTTGGGTCTTAGTGCCCAAAGCGCGATAAAAACGCTCGCCAAGTCGCTGTAAAGTTTCCTCAGAGATTCCCTCTCCTGAATTCTCAATTACCACTTCTGTTTTATCCGCCTTAGGCTGACACTGGATTAGAACCGTACCCGCAGACGGCGTATATTTGATGGCATTGTCGATCAGGTTTCGCAGGCAACTGAAAATGAGTTCTGTGTTTCCTGAAATATCAGCAGGATTTAGCTCAAGTTTTAGGTCCAGCTGTTTTTCTTCTACGAACGGCGTGAGTGTTTTTAAAGCATCCTGAATAAGCTCAGGCAAATCTAACTTTTGTTGTGGCAGGTTATGATTTTGTTCAGGGTCCAGTCGAGCCAGCAGCAAGAGGTTTTCCAGAACCTGAGTACCGCGACTGACATCTTTTTGAATCTGCGCCAGATCCTGAGACAATGTCTCATGAGTCTGATATTTGCGTTTTAACACCTGCAGGCGCATTTGAATCGCTGATAAGGGTGAGCGTAGTTCATGCGAAGCATCTGCAGTAAAGCGCTGTTCTGCACTTAGGGACTGCTCTACCCGAGCCAGCATCCGGTTTAACTGACTGACGATCGGTTGTAGCTCAGCAATTTGCGGTTCGGGCGATTGAACCGGACTTAGATCCTGGGCGGACTTGGAGGCAATATCCTGTGAAATCCGGTTAAGTGGCTTTAACTGACGTTTAATCAATAGATGTAGTAACAACCATTTCACCAGCCATAATATTAGAAGGATTAAACCAAAACCTAAAATACTATTCCAGATCTGTTCAAAGCGTATAAATACTGGCTGTATTACCTGAACTTTAAGCCCATTATCTTCAACTATCAAAGTTCGTAATAACTGTCCATTTTCAAACTGAAAGTGCAGCCCTGATTGATGACGTAACTGATGTTGCAACAGATTGTTATTTTCGGAAGTGGTTAGCTGGTCCTGATCCAGCCAAAGTCGATACTGGATCTCAAACTCTTCACTGATATCATCCACATTGTGACCTTGGGACTGAGTCACATCGCCAAGTAACAGTTCCGCAATATCTTCCATCAGTTCATCATGAATTTGCATAGACTGATAGCCAGAAATGCCCAGCAATAACAACCAGGCCAGACAGCCCGCCAGAATGGAACTATACATGGCATTCTTGATCAGCTTGTGTTGCAGTGAAATCACCTGAGCCATGATTGATCTACCCTTCAGCTTTATGCATACGATAACCCAGCCCACGTATGGTCTTGATCATCTGACTGCCAATTTTCTTGCGTAGTTGATAAATAAAAACCTCGATGGCATTACTCTCAATTTCATCCCCCCAGGCATAGAGGGATTCTTCCAGCTGTTCCCGGGTCACTACATGCTCTGGCTTTTGCATCAATTTATGCAAAATCTGAAACTCTTTGGCCGTTAAGTTCACCACTTCACCTGCTTTAGTCAGAGTTTTAGCCTGTATATCCAGCTGCAGATCTTCCCAGGTCAGCACATGGCTCAGATTTTTTTGCTGCAAGCGGATCTGGGCACGAATTCGTGCAGACAATTCTTCCAGGCTAAAAGGTTTGACCAGATAATCATTGGCACCTAAATCAAGTCCTTCTACCCGGTCATCAATACTGTCTCGAGCAGTAATAATAATAACTGGCGTATCTTTCTGCAGTTTACGTAGCGTCGTCAGAATCTGATCCCCACTGGCTCGCGGTAAACCACGATCCAGTAAAACACAGTCATACTGATGCTGTTCAAGCGCCAGAATGGCATGGTCCCCACGCTCAACCCAGTCAATTACATAGCCATCCATTTCCAGCCAGGTCTGAATACTTTCTGCCTGTGAGGTATCATCTTCCGCCAAAAGAATACGCATGCTGAATCCCCCTTATTTTCAACATATAATCATGAATTTTAAATAAAAAAAACCACATGCTTTTTGTAATATTGCATGTGGTTTTCTCTAGTCAGGTCATTCGGCCATCGCCAATGCCTTAATTGAAACGCACTTCATCAACATCGATTTCAACACGTTTCGCGAGTTTGTAATCGATATCTACTTCACCAATAATGGTTACTGATGTTTTGGCAGAAATCGGTTTGCCTTGCCATAACTCATCATCAATTTCGACATTGATGCTGCCTGTGTTGTCACGGAACTGATATTTTTCGTCGCCTACTGATTTCACCACATGACCTTTGATTTGTACCTTGCTGTCATCTTTCATGGTGAGTGCTTGTTTTACAGTTACGGTTTTGGCAAACGCGCTTTGGTTTACTGTACTTTCTGCCATAGTCGCAGTTGTTGCTGAACCAATAAGTGCCACTGCTACAAATGCTTTGGTCATATTTTTCATATTCAGTACCTTTTAGGCTGTCTTGTTTCGATGAAGCTATTAAAACAGCTGAAGATGAATTGAATCTTAAGAAAACTTTATTTTCAAAAATGGGTTTTAAAAGTTAATTCAATGGCACTACACGTAGTACTTCCTCTAGCGTGGTGACACCTTCAATGACTTTTCGTGCACCCGCAATTCTAAGTGGCTCTACACCTTCTTTTTTCGCCTGAGCACGTAACTGGTTCAAGTTGGCATCTGCGCCAATCAGCTGTTTGGTTGCCAAACTCAGTGGCATAAACTCATAGATCCCTATACGCCCTTTATAACCCGTATGACGACACTCCTCACAACCTACTGGACGGAACACAAATTCTGGACGGGCCAATGGATAATCTGCTGCTAAATGCTGCCATTCCTGCTCATCCATAAAGCCTTCTGCTTTGCAGTGTGGACACAACTTACGCACCAGACGCTGAGCCAATACACCGAGAATCGTTGCAGCAGTCAGGAACGGTTGTACCCCCAGATCATGCAGACGGGTTAAACTCGACGGTGCATCATTGGTATGTAACGTGGATAAAACCAGGTGACCTGTCAAGGCAGCCTGAATTGCCATATTGGCAGTATCCTGATCACGAATCTCACCGACCATGATGATATCTGGATCCTGACGCATTAATGCCCGTACACCATCGGCAAAACCCAGATCAATTCCGGTATTCACCTGCATCTGGTTAAAGCTTGGCTCCAGCATCTCGATCGGATCTTCAATGGTACAGACATTGACCTCTTCGGTCGCCAGCTGCTTTAAAGTTGAATACAGCGTAGTCGTTTTACCCGAGCCTGTAGGTCCAGTCACCAGAATGATGCCATGACTATGACTGGTCAGCGTGTTCCATTCATTCAGCAAATGCCCTTCAAAACCCAGTTGCTGGAAGCTGCGTACCAATACCTCCGGATCGAAAATACGCATTACCAGTTTTTCACCAAAAGCGGTGGGTAAGGTCGATAAACGCAGTTCCGTTTCCTGCCCTTTAGGCGTACGGGTTTTTAGACGGCCATCCTGTGGCTTGCGCTTTTCTGCCACATTCATCCGGCCCAGAATTTTAATACGTGAAATCACTGCAGTAAGCGTATTGGCTGGCATTTTATAAATGGTATGCAGCACGCCATCAATACGGAAACGGATTTTCCCGGTATCTTTGCGTGGTTCCATATGAATATCACTGGCACTCTGTTCAAAGGCAAACTGTAATACCCAGTCCACCAGTTTAACAATATGCTGGTCATTGGCATCTGGATTTTGCGAATCACCGAGCTGTAAAAGTGCTTCTACACCCTTATTTTCACGGTCATAAGCCGAGGATTTTTGTGATCCACTGACAGCACGACTAACCTGATAATATTCGACAATATATCGCTGCAACTGTTCCGGATTCAGTAGCACCCGTTCAATACGGCGCGGGCTAACATTCTGCTGTAGATTCGACACCCATTCCATTTTATAAGGCTGATCGGTAGCAATCAGGATTTTGTCTGGCTGGATTTCAACGGCGAGAATACGGTTACGGAGTGCGTATTCCTGCGACATTACTGCGGTAAGTGCCTGAACATCGGCTTTTAAAGGATCAATAATATAAAATGGCAGATTTGTTTTTTCTGACAGCCACTGACATAAACGGTTTAGGGTAAGTGTACTTTGGGGATGAGAGCGGTCGACCAGATTAAAATTGGCAATCCACTGTAAAGGATGCCATTTCAGCTGTTCACGCTGACGATGCGTCGTCTGTACCAGCATACGGTCTCTATCACTGATCTTACCGTCTTTAAAAAGTTGCTCCAGACACCACGCGGTATCAATTTCAAAGTCAAATTTCATTGTTATAGGTCCCTAAACTTGCCTTCACTATAACAAGTTTTTGCTATTTTTCGCATTCTCCTGCTGTGTCTTCTGGCTGTTTCTGCTAGCTAATGCCAATCTTTAGCGTTACCAATCTTTTCACCCTGTCTTATCTCTCACATTTCTCTCTTGTTCATCCTCTAGCTTATGGCCTATATTTTAGAGATACCTTTGAAAATAATTACTTATTCATAGCTGAGGCCGGATATGGATTTTAGCGCAGTGCCCATGAATGACAGCTCCTTTCAGGAACTGCTCACTATCCTGACTTCAGCATTGGGCTGTGGCTTATTGATAGGCCTGGAACGAGAACGACATAAACAGCGGGAGCAACAGCCAAGCTTTGCCGGCTTACGTTCTTTTGCTATCTGCGCCCTGTTGGGAGCTATCTGTTTTTTATTCGGAATAATCACTGGCCTGGTGGGCGCACTGATTATTGGTGGCATGGTCATTTCCTCTATCCGAAATCAGCCGGATGATCCTGGAATTACCACCGAACTTGCTTTTGTGATGGCCTATTTTATTGGGGCAATCTGTCTATGGAATATTCCGCTGGCTGCCGGACTTGCAGTACTCATTACCGTCATTCTGATGGCCAAACATTCCATGCATAACATTGCTGGAAAATGGATTACTGAAGCTGAATTCCGGGATGGTTTACTGTTACTGGCATTGGTCTTGATTGGTTTGCCTTTGACACCCGATACACCGCTATGGGGCAAGGTGCTTAATCCCTACCTGATTCTGAAACTCTTAACTTTAATTTTAGTGGTACAGGCGCTAGCGCATATTGCCAAACGCTTACTTTCTACAAAAAATGCCCTGATGCTTTCTTCCATTGCCTCTGGTTTTGTTTCCAGCACAGCTACAGTAGCCCAATTGGGCCTACAAGTTCGTAAAGGTGAGATGGATGCTCGATCCAATGCGGGTGCCGCACTCATGTCCTGTATCTCGACTTTAGTACTGCTGTTCATTGTGGTCGGAGGCGTATCTTTTAGCTGGCTTAAAATTATTTTGCTTCCTTCCCTAGTGGCAATGGCCATTCTGGCTGGCTGTGCATTTCTATTGCTGCGTAAAGCCAAACCGCCAGAAAATTGTGAAAAAGAAGAAGATAGCCGGATGTTTAGCCTGAAAGAAGCGGTCATCATTGCAGTCACCTTGACGCTGATTCAGGCTGCGATTTATGGGCTGGAACTCTTACTCGGCGATGCTGGCTTGCTGGCAGGGACCCTGCTGGCTTCACTATTCGAGATTCATGCAGCCATGGCCAGCGTAGTCATTCAGGGTGACCCGAGCAATACCCGGCTAATTCAGGCCCTGCTCATAGGCCTTGCAGCCCATGCTTTAGCAAAATCTGTAAATTCCGGCCTGTCAGGCGGATTCAAATATGCGATGTATTTTGTCCCTGTACAGATTCTACATATGGCAGTTTTGATCGGAATTTTGTGGTGGACGCTAAAACTTTAGAATGATTTGAGCAGAAAGTATAAGTACCCTAGCCCTTTAGCCATCACTCAATCTCTACAATCAGAACAGACGTTTCATTTACAATAAATTTGATATTGAAATCTGCAAAGTGCATACCATAAATTCGCTCCGGATCCTCCTGATAGGCTGGACGTGGATCAAGGGATAAAACCTCTGCCAGTTCCCGAATGACTTGTTCCGAAAGACCTTTCGTTTGGACTAACTGCTCTCTTTCCAGCTCTGCCTGTTCCGACCAGACCACATATTTGCGCACTGGCTCCTCCTGAGCATAACCGCTTTGCGCTTCCATCACAGCATCAGAATAATGAATATAAGGTTTAATATCGACAATCGGAGTACCATCTAAAAGATCACTGCCCGTCACATAAACACGGACTGTTTTGCCAAATTTTTTCACTTCTTTCAGCTTGACCACGGATAAACCAATCGGCGAAGGACGATACATACTACGTGTCGCGAACACCCCTATTTTCTGGTTTCCACCTAAACGTGGTGGGCGTACCTGTGGACGAAACTTGCTGTTTTCCTGATTTTTATTGTCATGGAACTGCCAGAGCAGCCATAAATGGCTAAACTCCTCAATTCCCTCAAAAGCCAGCAGATCATTATAAGGCGCCTGCATTTCAATATAGGATCCCACTTCCACCAGATTAGGCTGACGTGGAATACCAAATTTTTCTTTATAGGGAGATTTCATTATACCGATTACAGGTATAGTCAGTTCAGTCATAATCACTTTTTTTGATAAGCTCAATTAAATATATTCAGTTTATCGAGAATGAATTTGGTTTAGAATAGCAACCTGTTCTAATTTGATAACTTATTGAGACCTTTAATGGCTGCTTTTAACGTCGAAAAGATTACTCACGTCCACCATTGGAATGACACATTATTCTCTTTTAAAACGACTCGTGATACTGCATTACGTTTTAAAAACGGTCAGTTTGTGATGATCGGCCTTGAGGTCAATGGCAAGCCTTTAATGCGTGCATATTCAATTGCAAGTGCAAACTATGAAGAAGAACTGGAATTCTTCTCGATTAAAGTTCCAGATGGCCCACTGACTTCTATTCTGCAAAAAGTAAAAGTTGGCGATGAAATCCTGGTTTCTAAAAAACCGACAGGTACACTGGTTCTGGATGACTTGAATCCTGGTAAGAATCTGTACTTATTGTCTTCAGGTACTGGTCTTGCACCTTTCCTGTCGACTATTCGCGATCCTGAAACTTATGAACGTTTTGAGAAAATTATCGTGGTTCATGGTACACGTTTCATTTCAGAACTGGCTTATCAAGATCTGATTCTGAACGAAATTCCAAACCATGAGTTCTTCTCAGAATTGGGCGCTAAAGAAAAATTAGTGTATTACCCGACGGTAACTCGTGAAGAATATCCAAATCAAGGCCGTGTAACGACTGCAATTGAAACTGGTGAACTGTTTGAAAAAATCGGTCTGCCACGTTTTAACCCTGAAACTGACCGCGCAATGCTATGCGGTAGCCCAGCCTTCCTTGATGACGTTGCTGCGCTTCTTGACCAACACGGTCTGAAAGAATCTCCACGTATGGGTGTTCTAGGCGATTATGTAATTGAACGTGCGTTCGTTGAAAAATAAGATGCCTTGAATCTAAAAAACCGGGCAAAATTGCCCGGTTTTTTATTTAGTATTAATTTTTATCATGCAGTTGTACGACGTTCTTGTAATGCCTGCTTCACCACCTGATATCCTGCAGTTAATCCCAGACTGGCCATAATCACCGCCACAATCATATCGGGCCATAGACTACCAGTTCCAAATACACCAATGGCCGCAAAAATAACTGCTACGTTGCCAATTGCATCATTTCGGCTACACAGCCACACAGACTTCATGTTTGAGTCTCCATCACGGAAAGCATAAAGAATCACAGCCGTGATCACGTTTGCCAGTAAAGCGATTGCGCCGATGATACCCATCGTGATGGCTTCAGGAGGAATACCGAGCAGATAGGCATAGATGACTTTAGCCATCACCACCAAACCAAAGGCTGCCATAGTCAGACCTTTAATTAAGGCTACAGTGGCTCGCCAGTACAGGCTTGCACCTAATACAGCCAGTGAAATCCCATAATTCACTGCATCCCCAAAGAAATCTAGCGAGTCGGCCCATAAAGCTGAAGAATGAGCATAGGCTCCCCCGACCAGCTCTACCAGAAACATACTGAGGTTAATCCATAAGGCAATCCATAAAGCCATTCTAAACTTGCTGTTTGGCTTAATGGGTGCCGGTTCATGACTACAGCTACAGGCCATATTCTTCTCCGATGTATTTTTATACGAAATACGATACATTGATTAGAAACTATGGAGTAACTCCAAGGTCAAGCCCGAGGTGTATATGTCTTTGTATCTAATTTCAGAAATCGCAAAAAAGTCACATTTAACTACTGACACGGTGCGTTTTTATGAGAAAAAAGGATTCATCACGCCGAATTTTCGAGCAAATAATCAATATCGTTATTTTGATGATGAAGCGCTTAAAAGACTGATTTTTATCAAGCGTTGTCGTGATCTGGATATGTCCTTAAAGGAAATCGAGACCTTAATCGAACTGGAGCAAAATCCCGAGCAGAACTGTACAGCAGTCAACAATATTATTGACCAGCATCTACAGGATATCACCAGTAAAATGAAAGAATTAGCAGCTTTTAAAACTCAGCTTACCGAGCTAAGAAATAGCTGTAATACACCGACTACAGTTGACCATTGTCAAATCCTGAAAACCCTGGAACGATCTGAAATCGAAGATCAATAGTCTGTATATTTATTTCAGTTTTACTTATTTGATAATGTTGAAAATATCAACAAAAACCATGATTTCCGAGTGATTTACTTGGTTGAATCTTGTTTTTAGATGAATAAAATAAAAGCCGTACTTTTTATATGTCTTTCGATTTCGTCATGAGTATCATCCCTGTTACTGAACTTCTCTCACCTGCTGGCTCACTGAAAAATATGCGCTATGCTTTTGCCTATGGTGCAGATGCAGTCTATGCTGGCCAGCCGCGTTATAGTCTACGTGTACGTAACAACGAATTTGACCATGACAATCTCGCGATTGGCATTCAAGAAGCACATGATCTTGGCAAAAAATTCTATGTGGTGGTGAATATCCAGCCACATAACTCCAAGTTGAAAAACTTTATCCGTGACCTTGAACCTGTGGTCGCGATGCAACCGGATGCACTGATCATGTCCGATCCAGGTCTGATCATGCTGGTGCGTGAACATTTCCCGCATATGGACATTCACCTGTCTGTACAGGCCAATGCCGTGAACTGGGCAACGGTAAAGTTCTGGAAAAATATGGGGCTTGCTCGTGTGATTCTGTCACGTGAACTATCCATTGAAGAAATTGCAGAAATCAAACAGCAAGTACCAGATATGGAGATTGAAGTTTTCGTGCATGGCGCGCTGTGCATGGCTTATTCAGGCCGTTGCATGTTATCTGGCTACATAAATAAACGTGATGCCAACCAAGGTGCCTGCACCAATGCTTGCCGCTGGGAATACAAAGTTCTGGATGCCAAAGAAGATGTGACCGGTGATGTGATACCGGTGAAAAATCTGGATTCAGGCTGCTGCTCCCAAGATATGGATGAAGCTCATAAAGTAGCTCAACATCAGTTTGACGAGCCGGTCCTACTTCAGCGTAACGATGAAGATATGTTTGCTGCCGAAGAAGATGAACATGGCACTTACTTCATGAACTCAAAAGATTTGCGTGCAGTCCAGCATGTAGAACGATTAACCAAAGTCGGTGTGCATTCGCTAAAAATCGAAGGTCGGACTAAATCCTATTTCTACTGTGCACGTACTGCACAGATTTATCGCAAAGCCATTGATGATGCTTTAGCTGGCAAGCCATTTGACCCATCACTAATGACCCAACTGGAAGGTCTGGCAAATCGGGGTTATACCGAAGGCTTCCTGCGCCGCCATGTACATAGTGAATATCAGAACTATGAAAATGGTTCTTCCAGTTTTGATCATCAAATTTTCTGTGGTGAAGTACTAGAGCGAAATGGAGATTACATCAAGATCGATGTGAAAAACCGTTTTGTAGTCGGTGACTCACTGGAGCTGATGACGCCTAAAGGCAACATTACCTTCACCTTGACGGAAATCAAAGACCGTAAAGGCAATCTGATTGAAGATGCCAAAGGTTCGGGGCATATCGTCGAAATTCCGATTCCAGCAGATATTGATATGCAATATGCCCTGCTGATTCGCAACCTGCCGACATCGACTGCAGATATTTCCGCATCTTCACTCGCTTATCAGGCAGGCTAAGCATGGCACTCTTGATTACCGATAAATGCATCAACTGCGACATGTGTCTGCCGGAGTGTCCGAATGATGCCATTTATGAAGGTGACAAAATCTATGAAATCGATGTCAATCGCTGTACGGAATGCGTCGGTTTCTATGATCATCAAACCTGTGTATCCGTGTGTCCAATTGAGTGCATTGTGCCCCATCCGGAGCATGTGGAGACCAAAGAACAATTGATGGAGAAATTTAAGGGACTGAATCTATTCAACTCTTAATGAAATCTTAAAGATGGCATATTTTATGCTCATCTAAAGAACAACCTTGGGGAAGACATAATAATAAATTAAAACAAAAACAGCGCAGAGGAAAGGAACAGTCAGAAGCAATTGGGGATGCTTCTGACTGATCTAAAACGAAGGAAAGCAAATATAAAAAAAGGAACTCTGGTGTTAGCGTCCGGAGTTCCTGTAAAAAGGGAATAAGAAATAGAGTCGATTGATGTTCTAGTACCTGGGTTTTGGGGAACCCAGGTGCTTTCCTTTATTACTGACCCGAACGGATGATGTAGTCAAATGCAGACAGTGATGCTTTCGCGCCTTCACCTGTAGCAATGATGATCTGCTTGTAAGGTACTGTGGTACAGTCACCCGCAGCAAATACACCTTTCACATTGGTTTCATTGCGCTCGTTAATCACAATCTCACCGCGGTTGCTTAACTCAACTTTGGTTTCTTTCAGGAAATCCGTATTCGGTAACAAACCGATCTGAACGAAGATCCCTGCAAGTTCAACCGTATGTTCTTCATCGGTCGCACGGTCTTTGTATTTCAGTGCAGTTACCTGTGAACCATCACCCACTACTTCTGTTGAAAGCGCATTCTTGATCACCGTGGTGTTCGGCAAGCTGTTGAGTTTGTCCTGAAGTACCTGATCCGCACGTAGTTTGGTATCAAATTCCACCAGGGTGACATGCTCAACAATACCAGCAAGGTCGATCGCAGCTTCTACACCCGAGTTACCACCACCAATCACCGCAACACGTTTGCCTTTGAACAGTGGACCATCACAGTGTGGGCAGTAGGCAACACCACGGGTTTTGTATTCCTGCTCACCCGGAACATTCATTTCTCTCCAGCGTGCACCGGTTGACAGGATTACAGTTTTAGATTCAAGCTTGGCACCATTTTCTAAAGTCACTTCAACCAGACCGTTGGCAGTTTCATCTGCACCCTTGATGTCAGATACACGTTGCAGGTTCATGATGTCGACACCGTATTCACGTACGTGTGCTTCCATCTCGGCAGCAAATTTTGGACCTTGGGTCTTTTGCACTGAAGTGAAGTTCTCAATGTCCATGGTATCCATGACCTGACCGCCCATACGTTCAGCCACGATCCCGGTTTTGATGCCTTTACGCGCTGCGTAGATTGCAGAGGTATTCCCCGCAGGACCACCACCAATCACAAG